>JBCCPW010000165.1:0-7431 GCA_039024735.1 Bacteroidota bacterium | reverse complement strand
GGACAGCGCGAGCGTCAGAATGACGTAGGCCTGCACCGAGATGAACTCGGACGTGACGAGGAGAGCCGTGGGGGTGGACGAGATCACGGGCGCTGGGAGTCGATGCGGAAGAGTACCCACCTCGGTGCCCTCGTGACCGTACCGAGGCGGCGTCACCGAGGCGGCGCTACCCAGAGCGTGCCTCCTCAGTTCGCCCCGTCACGAACGACCGGACGAACAACTCAATCTCCGCGTCGCGCGGCCGTCCGTACGACGGCTTCGGGTTGGGGTCCCCCTCGCGGTACGTCGAAAAGGACGGGCAGCGCGTGGCGGGAGCCTCGAACGTCGTCGTCGCCAGGACGCTTCCTTTCTGCGCGTTGCGGACGGTGTACTCGTAGACCGTGTCATGCGTCTGGACCGACCACTCTGCCCCGTCGTCGTTGTCGTACCCCTCGCAGAGTTGGGCGGGCGTCGCCTCGGTGCGCACCGCGCAGACCACCAACTGGGCGTCCCGAAGGTCCGGGTACTTCACGCGCCACCCGTCCGGGAACGTCCCGACGACGATGCTGCGGAACTCGACGCCATCGTCCGACGCCATCAGCACGAAGGGATGGAGGCCGGATCCGGCCACGTACTCGGCGGCGGCGGGTTGTCCGGTTGAGCCACGGCAGACGGGCGCGAAGTCTCGCCCGAAGAGGGGATCCTCGTCCGGCTCAGCGGCTGAGTCGGCGTTCGCGAGAGGAGCCGCCGCATCCGGCATCGCGTCCGGTATGGCCTCCGGCGTCTCGCCTGGGCGATCGGTCTCAGCCGTGCAGCCGATCAGAAGCGATGCGAGACAGGCGAGGAGCACACGAGCCATGACAGCCGAGAGGGAGAGCGCAGAATCTAGGCGCACTCGGCGGTGTACCCGCCTCGGTGCTGCGATGGAGGCACCGAGGCGGGCGGATGCGATGGTCGGTGGGACCGCGGGAGTCCGGCTCAGACGGCGAGGCGCTGGCACGATCGGCGCCCGTCGGCGCGACGCCGGGTGCCTGCTCGCGAGATCACCGATGTCACCGAGGCGGTCTACCGGTCGCGCCGGGGGATGGCGGGACCCGAGAGGCGAACGATGCTGCCATGCACCTTGCATCCCGCCAGGACCCGTCCATCCCCAACATGGTTCTCTATCTCCCTCCACCTGTCGCTCGGCTCCCGCTAGGCGACGACGTGGCGGCAGTGTGCGAGCGGCCTCTGGCGACCGGAAAGCCATGAGCAGGGACGACTCAGCGCACGAGGGTGACTCGGCGGAGGAGAACCTCGCCGCCAACCTCTAGGCGTACCACATACACGCCAGAAGCGAGATCTCGAGGTGCGAACGTCACGCGGTGAACGCCGGAGGCCTGCTCCCCGGCAACGAGTTCGGTCACGATCCGGCCCAGCAGGTCGTACACGACCAGATCAACGTGTCCAGCCTCGGGAAGGGCGTACTCGAACGTGGTCGCGGTTCGAAATGGGTTAGGCGTCGCGGGAGCAAGGGCCAGCTCCAGGCGCTCCTGGGTGCCTCGGGTCTCCTCCGTGTTCACTGGCAGACCGCGCCCGAGGGCGAGGGCAAACCGCGCCGTCTCGGAGGCGAAGGCGCCTCGACTCAGCGGCTCAGGCCCCATCACGGGTGTAGCCCGTGCAGCACGCGTGGGAGATGCGCGGAAGGTGTAGCTCGGCTCGGCGCGAAGGTCCACGGTGGAGCCCGTCTTACGGTCGAGCAGTGAGACCGAAAGCGACTCGGGCAAGCGTGAGAGATCCCACTCCAACGTGTAGGTCGCGTCGGCACCCGCGGCCTCGAAGGCTAGGTTGGCAGCGACGCCCTCCTCGCCAAGCGGTTTCGCCTCCTGCCCCAGTAGCTCGTCGCCTTCCCCGGTGAAGCTCAGCACGGCGTAGTGGGCCCCGAGAGGCGCCAGCTTGTCCACATCAAGCGCGTCGTCGCCCAGCGCAGCACGGTCATCGAGGAGCAGTCGGATGGCGCGGTCCTGAACCACCTCCCCGTCATCAGCGAGGCCGGAGAGTTCAAGCCCGAGGACCACCTCGTTCGAGGTGACGCCAGAGGCCGGATTCAGCACGCGGGCGGCGACGGGAATCGAGAGGGCCGTGGCGTCGGTGTTTTGCACCGCGACGCCTTGCCAGGGCTCAATCACGTTGCCGAGGTCGGAGACGAAGGCGTAGGTCCCACCTCCGGTCACGCCCGGCCCGTCCTGCCAGACCAGGTAGCTGCCACTCACGATGCTACCCCCAACAGGCGCGATCTGGGTGACATCGAGGGACGTCGCCGTCGGGTTGCCGATGAAACTCCACAGGTCGCCAGAGGCGTGGAGCGGGATCTGCACTTCGTCTGGTAGCAGCCCCCCTTCCACCACGCCCATCGGGCTCGCGCCCGCGTGGGCTAGAGGCATCGGCAGCGCCGTACTGGTGCCCGCACCTGTCGTGAAGTCCTGATCGTAGAAGTACCAGAAGAAGCCGCTCCCGGTCGAGATCTGAACAGCCGGGTCCTGGCTCGTCCCGAACGCGGTTCCGTCGTAGCCGACCAGAACGTTGGGGAGGCCAGTCGGCCCTAGGCCGGGATAGCCCTGCACGTAGTTGCGCGATGCGAGACCGTTGATGGTGAGCCCACCGGCGGGAGCACTCAGCAGCCACCACCCTGCATCCCCTGCGACCGTCGTCTGGGCCGCTTCGAGCCCGTCGATGGCGCCTGCGTCGAAGCAGCCTGTAGCCCCGCCGGGGCCGTTGTAGATCTGCTGGCTGCGCGGCGCGATGACGAACCCAGCGTCAGGGTCCACGACGGTCCAGCGGATCGAGAACGCATCCGTGGGCGTGCTCGGGATAGCCTCCCCCTCACCACCGGGGTCTGTGGTGGACTGGAGGTTGATAAACGGCGCCAGCGTGGAGGCTGAGGTGGCGCGCACCTCACCGTTGTACGTCGCCTGTCCCCCGCCTCCCAGCGTTCGCACTCCGTCGTAGGCGACGAACTCGTAGTCGGTGCCCTTGGTAGGCGTGGCCGGGAACGAGAGCGCGGCGTTGTTGAAGTCCACCACGAAGGTGGTCGTACCCATGGACTCGGCGCCAGAGGCCCAGACCTGGAAGGTGGCCTCGAAGGTATCGCCAGAGGTATAGGGACCGGTGGAGGTCTCCGTCGCGGCTACGTTCACCGTCCGGGCCTGGGCGCACTGCGCGTCGGCGCGGAGAGGTACCGCGAGCAGCGCAACAGCGAGAGCAATCTGAATGCGCATCATGGAGAGGGAAGGCGGTCAGGAGGACGCTGCATCTGCCGCCGGGCCGGAAGCCGCCGAGGCGCCTCTGGCGAGCGATCCACTCGGGCTTGGGCCTCTGGCGCCTGTCGCTCGTTGGGGATGCGGTTGGAGGGCGTCGGCACCCCACTCTGATCGCCGAGGCTGGGGAGCCAGAGTACCTGGCGGTCGTCGGCGAGCACCCAGCCGTCGAGGCCGAAGTCGCCTGGGAGGTAGCCCACCTGCCCCACCTGCGGCTCCCACACCCCTGTCTCGTCGGCCGCGAGGACGCTGCCATCGGCGTCGCCGTCGCCGGGAACGAGCGCCCAGACGCCCGTCTCCACCTCGATGGTGCCGCCGCTGCCGAACGTGGCGCCAGACGCCGTCAGGTCCGGCGGGGCGCCAGAGGCGGAGAAGTCGTGCGCCGCGGCGGTCATCGCGTCGAGGTGGTTGCGGTGGCGCACCACCACGAAGTAACTGCCGGTCGTGATGCCATCGAAGACGAGACCGCCAGTGCCCGAAGCGTTCAGGACGGTGCCGTCGCTCAAAAGCAACGCCGCTGCCTTTCCGACAGACTCGCTCTGGGCCGCCGTGCGGACTTCCACGAGCACCCAGTCCACCACGTCGTTCTGGTCCAGGACGGATGGCGTTGTGACCTCGGCGCCGTCGTAGTCCAGAGGGGTACCGTCGTAGAACGGGTCGGCGTAGGGCTGCGCCAGAGGCAACAGGCCGTCACGATCCAGCACCGTCCGCATGGACGAGGTGCCGGTGTCGTACACCCCCGCGAGCGCGACGACGAGGCTCACCTCCAGGGTCGCCCCGCCGGTCTCGGCCTGCACGGCGCAGTAGATCCCGTGGCAGATCGTGAACGAGCCGCCCATCGTCATGCCCACGGCGGGGAGCCCGGCCACTCCACGCACCTGGAACGATCCGCCAGAGGCCCCGGTCACGCCACTCACGATGGCCGCGCGCTCCACCTGGAACTGGGCCGCGGCAGGCGCTGCAACCAGCAGGGCGGAAAGAAGAGTGAGCTTCAGCATGGCCTCTCGCGGTCTAGCGGACGGAGGCGAGGCCGAGGGCGTCTTCCAGACGAGCCAGCCGCTCCTGGAGGGCGTCCAACTCGTCGCGCTGGTCGCGCAGGGTCTCGGTCTGCCGGACCACTACCGCTCGCAGCGCGGCAGCCTCATCCACGCCGACGAGCGCCACGGCCCACCCGGGCTCGGCCGTCTCCAGCACGCGGCCGATCACGGGTCCGTGGGTGGCAGGGTCGTAGGCCTCTGGCGCAAGTGTGCGAGCGGCACCGTCGCTGGCACCGGAGGCGACGAGGAAGTCGCCGGAGGCCACGGCGATGTCAGGCGTGAGGCGGACGCGGGCCTGGCCCACGAGGGCGACTAGGGCGCCGCCGTCCTCGGCATCCGGGTTGCCCACGAAGGCCGGGTTGCTGGAGACCACCATCACCTGCGCGGCCCCGCGCGTGAAGATGGACACCTGCCCGTCTTGGACGCCGACTACGTCGCCGGGGGCCACCTCGGCGCCAGAGGCGAGGGGGAAGTACTCAGCGAAGTCCGCGCCACCACCAATGAACGAGCCGTCGGCTCGCACATCCCCATTGCTCTGAATCCGCATCTCGGCATTGTTGGACTCGAAATCTGGATCCGTCCCAGACGAGAACACGAGGTCTCCGCCAGACCCCCTCTCGCGATACATCGCCCATTTGTGATACAGGTCATCTATTCCGCCTAGGATCCGGCGTTCTGCTAGGACGACTCCTGCCGTTACAGTAGTAGTTGAAAGCGAAGATCCGTACCCCCCGTAGAGCCCAAGAACGGCTGTCCGCTCATCGTTTATGATGAGATCCTCCCTGAACAACTCATCGTCGTCAATGAGGTCTGCAGACGGATTATTGGCCACGTAGGCGCGGCCCAGGAAGTAGCCCGCGAACCCATCGGGAGACTCAACCGAACTGTACACACCGTAGGTGCTTCCAGTAGACGCCGTAGCCGACGCGCGAACCCCTCTTCCAGACGTAGAGGCGCTTTCAAAGCGGCCGCCGTAGGTGGTTCCAACGGGCGAGGAGGCTTCCCCCCGAACACCATGACCGCCAGAGGACGTGGAGGTGCCTCGAACCCCGTAGGTCGTCCCAGTCTGCGTCACAGCCTGGCCGAACACTCCCGTGCCGGAGGTGCTGTTGCTTACGAAGAATCCTCCGAACGTAGAACCTGAGGACGCGGTCGCACTGCCTTGGACGCCCGTTCCTTGCGAGGACGCCGTCGTGCCGAGAACGCCTCGGGCGGGCCCCGTCGCACTCGTGTTCTGGCCCTGTACGCCGTACCCGTCTGGAGACGCCGACACGCCCCGAACTCCGTTCGACACTCCGCTTGCCGACGTGGCTTCTCCAAACACCCCCGATCCATTCGGAGAGATGGCCGTGCCTTGCACTCCCGAGGTCGAGCCCGACGCCGCGATGGCCTCGCCCCAAACCCCCGGGCCGCTCTGGCTCTCGCCTCGCACGCCCGCTCCACTTTCACTCTCCCCACGCACGCCTGCACCGTCTTCGCTCTCGCCAAGGACACCTGTGCCTCCGCCAGAGGCCGCGTTCGCCAGCCCATAGACCCCTACGCCCGCATCGGCCACCGTCACGCCCAGCACGCCCGCGGGCTCACCCGTCCCGGATGTCGCGAAGCCTCGCACACCACCACCATCGGGCGAGTTGCTTTGCCCCGACACCCCGTAGTTGACCCCGCTGCCCGAGTTGTTGATCCCGAACACTCCGAAGCCCTCTGTCGAGAAGCTGCGGCCGTAGACGCCGTACGTCTCGCCATCGCCTCTGGCGGAGCCGAACACCCCCGTCCCGCTTTGGGACGTGAAAAACCCGCCGTAGGATGTGCTGGTCGTAGCCGTCGCCTCGCCACGGACGGCGACCCCCTCCTCTGAAGCAACAGAGCCGTACACGCCGTAGGTGTCACCTGTCGTCGCTGTCGCCTCGCCACGGACGCCCGTTCCCCCGGTCGAGGTCGTCGTCCCAAGGACACCGTACACGGCCCCACTCGACGAGGTCGTCTCGCCTCGCACCCCGGCAGAGACCGCCGTCGCCGTGGTTCGTCCGACTACGCCGCTACCGGTCCCAAACGACACGTCGTAGAGGCCGAACACGCCCGTTCCATCCGATGAACGGGTCCGTCCGTATACCCCGTAGCTCGTCCCAAACGTGGCAGTCGCCTCCCCGTGGATAGCGGACCCTCCTACGCCGGTGAGGCGCCCGTACACGCCCCGGCTTCCGGGAGTCGCCGTCTGGGCATACACCGCATAGCCCGCCACGGACGCACTGGTCCCAGACATCACGACGGACAGGCCGAAGCCATCTCCAGACTCGTTCTCGATCCGCACCACGGGCCCGTTCTCGATATCGCCCAGGATCTCAGAGCCAGGCGTGAGCGAGCGGGCATAGGGCACGCCGTGCAGACGCGTCCTCGGAGAGAGCGTTGTGTTCTGCACCTCCAACTCCAACCACAGACGCTCGGAGAACGACACGTCCTCGAACCCACCTCCGATCAGTGGGTCCCCGATCTCGATCGCGAACGACCCGTCGGCCTCCGTATCGACGGAGTGGCTCTCGGCATAGACCTGGGTTCCTCCGGTCTCCGCATCGAATAGACGCACATTGACGAGGTACGTCCCCTCCAACGGGTTGCCCATATCGTCGGTGAGGACACCCTGGTAGGCAATAGTCTCGAGGTCATTCTGGGCCGTCGCGGTCTGGGCCGCGAGAATGACACACAGGAGCAGGAAGAGAAAGGCGCGCATGGAACGACTCAGGGAAGCAGGTAAGGACTCGTACGGGGCTCAATGGCTTGTTGCCACGCGAGCGCGTCGGGGACGCGCAGACGCAAGGCCTCGCCGGTCTGAAGCCAGAGGACAAGGCGACCCGTCGGCGTCACGTCCGCACGGAGCACCGCACCGAGGGGAATGCGAAGGCGATAGCGCCCCCGCCACTGCCAGCCGACCAACTCAATCCGGTCCTCATGGAGCACCGCCCGCGGAAAGAGCAGGACGGGCTCGGAGAAACTGAAGGAGCTAGAGAGCAGCGCAGACACGGAGTCGCAAGGGACGCACCGAGAGCCTAGGCCACTGCTCAGCGTCCAAACGGCCGACACCGCGCCTCTGGCGGACATGGCCGATTGGGGACACCCTCTGTCCG
>JBCCPW010000164.1:0-7472 GCA_039024735.1 Bacteroidota bacterium | reverse complement strand
GCTCCGCCTCGGTCCGTTCCTGTATCGGGTCGCGGAACGCTTCGGGGCCGTGTCCCTCCGTTATGCCGCCGAGGGGGACGCGACCGTCTCGCGCGTGGCCGCTTGCGGGGGCTCGGGTATGAGCTTCTTCGGCGCCGCCCTCGCCTCGGGTGCCGACGCGTACGTCACCGCCGACGTGACCTACCACCGGTTCTTCGAGCCGATGGATCGCACGGGCCGTCACCGCCTCGCGCTGATCGACGCCGGGCACTACGAGACGGAGTGGATCACGGAGCGACTGATCGTGGACCGGCTCTCGGCGGAGTTCGAGGGGGTGACCGTGGAGCGAACCCGCCACCGCACCTCGCCGGTGCGGACGTTCGTTCGGTAGACGGGCCGAGTGGGGAGAGGCCACCGTCGCGCCCGCCTCGGTGCATCCGAAATAGCACCGAGGCGGAGCTATTCCTTGATGGGTTCCCTCCGTCTGTCGCCGGATCGGTCGGCCTCTACCAGAAACGGCCTCCAGCGGCTCAAAATGCCGTTTGGAGGCCGTCTGGGCGTGTGGAGCTAAGCGGAGTCGAACCGCTGACCTCTGCAGTGCGATTGCAGCGCTCTACCAACTGAGCTATAGCCCCAGGCGGTCAGGATACAGACCCACCCCGGCAGCCGTCAACCGGCAGGGCGGGAGGAACCGTGAAAGCCCACCCGTCTCGGCACCGAGGCGGGCAGACCGATGGGATGGCGCACGTCCCGGCACCAAACGGAGGACCCATTCCCGCCTCGGTGATCGCTCACTGGAGAAACTCCGAGCCGATGCAGACCGGATCCTACGCCACGCGAGTTCCATTCCATCCACAACCCCGCTGATGCGCCGCCGGACGCCCACGCCCGACCCCTCACAGGCTCGTCGTCCACGCCCGCCTCGGTCCCGTTGTGATTCACCATTCGTTCCCTCTGTCCCATGAGCACGCTCTCCCCTGACGCCCGCGACGCCCTCATTCGCGAACTGCGCCGCCGCCGCTCCACACCCGGCTTCCACTTCTTGTCCTCCGACCACCTTCAGCGCCTCAACGACACACGCTCCGATGGCGCTCCCGTCGTGAGCGTGTACATGGAACTCACCCCCGAGATGCGTGTCGGGGACTCGTGGGAGATCATCCTCAAGGACCTCCGCTCGCGCGCGGCCGAGGCGGAGGGCGGTGACGCTTCGGCAGTCCACGCGGAGTTGGACCGGGTGGAAGCCGCCCTCCGGTCCAGCCTGCCCCGAACCGGTCGGGGGGTGGCGTTCTTCTCCTGCCAAGACCTCGACCTCTTCGAGCAAATCGGGACGGCCATCGCGCTCCCCAACGAGGTCCACATCGGGCGCGAACCGCACGTGCGCCCCCTCGCGAGGGTTCGAGACGAGAACGACCGATTCGTGATCGCCCTCGTGAGTGCGCACAAGAGCCGGTTCTTCTTCTCTCAGATTGGTCTCGTAGAAGAGGTCTTTGACCTTGCGGGACAAGAGCTTGCCGTTACGGACTTCACAACGAAGGACCAGCGGCAGAACATGAAGGCCGACCTGCGGAAGGACCAAGCGCAGCGGAGCGCCCACGCCCTCACGCTCATCGCGAAGGAAATGGACGCCCGGCACGTCGTGCACTCTTGCGCTCCCGACATGGAGCGAGAGTTCCTCGATGGCCTCGATCAAGCCACGCGGCAACGCGTCTCCGGCAGCTTCACGTGCGACGTGAACGCGACGACGGCCGAAGTCGCTGACGCAGCCGAGAGCGTCCAGCGCGAGGTGGAAGCGCGAGAGGAGATCGAGACCGTGCAGCAGGTGCAGGAGTTGCTCTCGACCCGCGCCGTGGTGGGCCTAGAGGACACCCTCGACATGCTCAACCAGCAGCGTGTGATGACGCTCGTCGTGGACGACGAGGTGCGCGTGGCAGGCGGCATGGACCGCGAGAGCGGCATGCTGACGACGGAGACCTCCGGCACGTACCCCGCAACGGGCGGCACGATCACCCGCGAGGCCGACCTCGTGGAGGCCATGCTGGACCGCGCGATGGCACAGGGCGCAAGCCTGGAGTTGGTGCGGTCCGAGGCGGCCAAAGACGCACTGAGCGCGCTCGGTCCCACCGCAGCCATCCTTCGGTTCTGACCCCTCCCGCCTCGGGTCACTCTCGAACGGCCCGAGGCGGTCGCCGTCCGTATCGTACGTCCTCCACCCACCCACCCACCCCTCTCCCATGCGCGTCCTCTCTCTGTTCGCGGTCCTGCTTTTGCTTCCCGGTTGCGGCGCCCTCGGCGGCCTGTTCGGCGGCGGCTCGGCTCTGTCCGCCATCGAAGTCGCCGGCCGGTACGAGTTCACCGAGTACGAGATCGACCCTGTCGCCGGGTCGGTTGACGACCGCAACCTCCTCGGCCGGGAGGTCTCGCGCGATCTCACGATCCTCCTCACCGAGGGGGGCGAGGCCCGCCTCGAGCGCCTCTCCGGGGACACCGTCGGCGAGACCCTCGGCACCGGCACCTACACCATCAGCGGGCGGGCCGTCGCCGTCCGGTTCCGCCGCGTGGGCGACGCCGCGAACGTGCTCATGCCGCGCGCCATCGAGTTCGAGGGCGGCAACGGACGCCTTCGCGCCGAGGTCTTCCTCGAAGCGGTGGACCTGGAGGCCGTCTCCAGCGAGTACTCCGGCATCACCCGCGCCGACATCCGCTTGAAGCTCGGTCTCCGTGAGATCGACTGATCGAGCTCGTTCCGCCTCGGTGCACACACACGAACTCACCGAGGCGGATCCCTCCACAGGTCAGTCCCAAGATCGCACCGCCTCGATCCGCACCCACAGGGCCTCCTTGAGGCGGTCCAGACCGCGCTGCGCGACGGCCGACACGGGCAGTACGTCCAGATCCTCGGGCAGTTGGCGCCGCGCCTCGGCGACCCACTCGTCCGCGAGATCGGGTCCGACCAGGTCCATCTTGGTAAGCGCGAGGAGACGCGGCTTGTCGAGCAGGTGGGGGCTGAACGCCTCCAGTTCTCCGAGAAGCGTCGCGTACGCCTCGCCGGGGTTCTCCGTGTCGGCCGGGATGCAGAACAGGAGCACCGCGTTTCGCTCCACGTGCTTCAGGAACCGGATACCGAGGCCCTTGCCCTCGCTCGCACCCTCGATCAGCCCCGGAATGTCCGCGATCACGAACGAGCGCCAGTCACCGAGGTAGACCATCCCGAGGCTGGGCTCCAGCGTCGTGAACGGGTAGTCCGCCACCTTGGGCTTCGCGGCGCTCAGAGTGCTCACGAGCGTGCTCTTCCCGGCGTTCGGAAAGCCGACGAGCCCCACATCGGCGAGGAGTTTGAGTTCCAGCGTGACCTCGCGCTCCTCGCCCGTCTCGCCCGGCTGCGCGTACCGAGGCGACTGCCGCGTAGACGACTTGAAGTGGACGTTGCCGAGCCCCCCCTTGCCGCCTCGAGCGAGCACGAGCGACTGGCCCGCCTCGGTGATCTCACCGAGCAGCGCGTCCGTCTCGCCGTCCCGCGCGACCGTCCCCAGAGGCACCCGCAGCACGATGTCATCGCCGGACTTGCCGGTTTTCTGAGAGCCCTGGCCGGGCTGCCCGTGCTCGGCGAAGTGATGGCGGTTGTAGCGGAGGTCGAGAAGGGTGTACAGGCTGTCGTCGCCTTGGAGCGTGACACTGCCGCCCGCACCGCCGTCGCCTCCGTCCGGCCCGCCCTTCGGCTCGTACTTCGCGCGGCGGAAGTGCGCACTGCCGGGCCCGCCGCGTCCGCTGCGGACGGTAACGGTGACGTAGTCGACGAACTTCATGGCGCGAGGGCAAACGAGACCTCCGAACGTAGCGCGCGGCTCCGCCCGTGACCGACGAGACCGGGTGAGGAACGATGTTTCCCGCCTCGGTGCCTCCGTGACACCGAGGCGGGTCCCTCGGGCTATTCGGCGTCCGGCGGGAAGAGGAATCGCAGCATGTCCGGCGCCCGCGCGGCCCACGCGGCGTTGTCGTGCCCGGCGCCCTCCGTCTCGACGTGGATCACGCGCTCCGGAGCCCAGCCTCGCGCCAGGAGCCGCCGGTGCAGCTCGCGCGCATCCGGCACCATGGAGTCGCCCTCGTTGAGGCCCATGTCGATCCAGACGCGCTGCTCGGGGTTCGGGTCTGCGCGGTCCACCGCGCCGAGGATCCACTTGTCGTCCCACCAGACCGACGGCGACGCCACGATCAATCGGCCGAACACATCCGGACGGGTCAACCCGAGGTGCATCGAGATGAGGCCGCCGAGCGAGGACCCGCCGATGCCGGTGAACTCCGCCTCGGGCCGGGTCCGGTAGCGGGCGTCGATCATCGGCTTGAGGGTGTCGGTCAGGAGGCGGCCGTACGCGTCGCCGTTGCCGCCGCGCGGCGGCTGGAGCGCGATGAGGCCCGAGGCGGGGCCGTCGCCGTCGCGCTCAAACCCGATGGAAAGCCCCGCTGCGCGAATGAAGAAGGTGCCGTCCTCCTGCGGCTCCAACCGGAACCACTCCGGCTGGTCGGGTGGGCGGATGGACAGGGCACCATCCCGCACGTCCACCCGGACCGTGTCGCCGTCTGCGAGGTAGGCGCCGGTGAACGCACCGAGGCGACCACTGGCAGTCGGGGGCGCGACGCGAGGCGCGAGGCGCTCCCAGGTCATCCGCGTGGGCGTGTACTCCGTCGTCCGGTCGTCCGTGCTCTCCACTGCCACGAGGATCAGCGGCTCGATCTCTCCCGCCTCGACGAGCGCTTGGGCGGTCTCGTCCATCCCCCACTCCTGCCCGCCGTACGCCCCGATTTTGCTCTGCCCGTCGTGGAGATACAGCACCGGGTAGCGGCGTTCTGGGGCCTCCTCGTACCCCGGCGGCAGCCACACCCACACCACCCGAGGTACCAGCCCTTCGGCTTCGATCTCACCGATCGGCTCGATGTGGCCAGTCAGCAGCGGCGGGATGTCGGGCGCTCGCTCGCTCCACGCGAGGCCCAGATCGGTCGTCTCGCCCGGATACAGCACGACGGTGTGGTTCTCCCCCTCCTGCCAGCCTCCGTTAGGGTTGTCGATCCCGTCCACCTTGATCTTGAGTTCGACGCTGAGGCTGTCCCCCGCTACCGCGAACGCGGCGCTCGTCTCGTAGATGCCATCGCCGTCCGGATCTTCGGCTCTCTGCGTGAGTGCCCAGGAGAGCGGCCAAGTACCGCCTCGGAGGCCGACCGTCTCCGTCTCGGGGTCCAGCCAGCCGTCCGCGATGGGCTGGCGGAGGTCGAGACGGGCGTGGAGCGTCGACGCGCCCTGGGCCCACGCCGCGAAGGGCACGAGGAGCCAGGTCGCAAGGAGGAGGGGTCGCATGGGCGGTTGGGAGGACGCCTCGTACGCTACGACGCGCTGGCCTCTGTGGGCCACCCCACCTTGCCCGCCTCGGGACCGAGGCGGACAGAACCGGCGTACGTTCCCCTGCCACCTTCTGCACGACTGTCCCCGCCCCTCCGATGCCCGAGACGACGACGGCCCCCGATCCCCTCGCCCACTACCCCGCGTGGGCACGCGAACTGGCCCGGCGCTACTTCACCAAGACGCTCAACCAGTTCGTCCTCCACGGCAACGTGCGCGATCTCGTCCGCACCCTCAACGAGACCGACGAGACGACCTACGTCCCGCTCCGCCAGTTTCTCGCCGACGATCTCTTCGCTGGACGCGACGTGGTCCTCTTCTACGACCGGTCTCACGGCATCCACTTCACAGACGCGGCCAGCCGGACGGACTTCAACCGGGCGCTCTCCGGGTACGACACCATCTTTGGGACCGAGTACGCCAAGAAGCTGCCGAAGGACCCGGCCCGCGTCTTCGCGCTGCTCGACAACTACGTCCGCCTCCGCCTCGCCGATGGCAAGCGCGTGGCCGTCGTCGTGGACTACGCCGAGACCATCATCCCGATGACCGAGGCGGCGAGCTACTCCGCCGAGGACCGGACGGCGCTCGTCTACCTCCAGAAGTGGGCGCACGACCCCACTCTCCTGGAGGCCGACTTCACGCTCGTCCTCATCACAGAGAACCTCACGGACCTCAACCGTCAGTTTATCCAGAGCCCCTACAACGCCGAACTGGAGGTCTCGCTGCCCGACCAGGACCAGCGGAGCACGTTCGTGCAGTGGTTCCTCGGGGTCGCCACGCGCCAGTCGCAGTTCGACGGGCTGTCGGATGTCTCGTCGCTCGCGCTGTCCCAGAACACGGCGGGGCTCGGGTACGTGCAGCTCCGCACCATCCTCGCGGACGTCATCGAGAACGAGCGGCGGCTCACGTTCGAGTCGCTCAGCGAGAAGAAAAAGGACCTCATCGAGGCGGAGGCGTACGGGCTGCTGGAGTTCGTGGAGACGGACTACACGCTGGACATGGTCGCGGGTCACACCGAGGCCAAGGCTCACCTCCGCGCTGCCGCCGATGCCATCCGGAAGGGCCGCCCGGACGTGATGCCGATGGGCTATCTCGTCTCCGGGCCGGTCGGGACGGGCAAGACCTTCCTGATCACCACCTTCGCGGGCGAGATCGGGATCCCGATGGTCAAACTCAAAAACTTCCGCTCCCAGTGGCAGGGCGTGACCGAGGGCAACCTGGAGAAGATCCTCTCGCTCCTCCGCGCGATGAACCCCGTCGCGGTGATGATCGACGAGGCCGATGCCGCCCTCGGGGATCGCAACGCCTCGGGAGACAGCGGCGTCTCGTCGCGCGTGTTCGGCCAGATCGCGCAGGCGATGAGCGACACGCGCTATCGCGGCAAGATCATCTGGTTCCTCGTGACGGCCCGTCCAGACCTCATGCCGGTGGACCTCAAGCGGCAGGGCCGCGCTGAGGAGCACGTCGCGCTCTTCTATCCATCCACGCGGGAAGACCGGGTGGAACTCCTGGAGGTGATGATGCGCAAGACGGGAGTAGAGGTCGCGATGTCTGAGGTGCCGGAGGCGCTCCTCGACGGCGAGCGGACCTACTCCGGAGCCGACATGGAGGCCCTCCTGACCCGCGCCAAGTTCCGCGACACGACCGACCTTGGGGAACGGCTGGCCGCCGCCGAGGCGGGAGAGGCTCTGACCGAGGACGCGGCCGAACCCGCTGCGACCAATGGCGAGGCACCGCCTCAAGAGTCTCAGCCCGCACCTGCTGACGACACCACCGAGGCGGGCGAGGGCACAATCTCCGGCGATGTCCTTTCCGCCGTCGTGGCGGACTTTATGCCGCCGACCTACCCGCTGCAGGTCGAGCTTCAGAACCTCGTGGCCGTGATGGAATGCACGAGCCGGTCCATGCTCCCCGAGAAGTTCCGGGGTCTCGATCGCGACGCGACGGTGCGCCGGATCGTGGTGTTGAAGCGACTCATCGGCGAGCGGTGACCCGCCGACGAGTCGCGAATCGACGCGTCGAAGCTACTTCTTCTTCGACTTCTTCTGGAGCTCGTACAGCTCCATGTACTTGTCGTAGCCAACGAGCACCGCGACGGGGTCGT
>JBCCPW010000163.1:0-7490 GCA_039024735.1 Bacteroidota bacterium | reverse complement strand
GCCGGTCCGGCAATCTCGATGCCCTCGTCTCGGTCGTTGTTCTCGTTGTCGTAGTGGATCTCGTTGATCCACACCGAGGGGCCAGGCGGCGGCGGAGGGGCCATGCCCCAGATGCGGCGAGCGAGCGTGGAGTCGAGGACGAAGGGGTTTTCAGTCCCCTGCTGCGTCGCAACCCAGGAGGAGCGGGCCGCCTCGGCGGCGTCGGCGGGATCCTGGTAGGTCCAGTCCAAGAGATCCTCAAGCTGCGCCTGGAAGAACGAGGCGGGCATCGAGGTGTAGATGGCCGCATGGTAGAAGACCGCACGTGCCGCGTTGCCCTTGTGGTCGTCGCGGGGCTCGAACTCGCTCGACGTGGATTCGCTCCATTCGTCCAGGGCCGTACTGGGGATGCTGCTCTGCGAGACCGTGCCCCGGAACCACTCCTGGGTCTGGGCATCCGGGATCTCGCCGAACGGGTTGTTCGCACGGGCGGAATTGGCCTCGACCCGCGTCGGGAAGAGGTGGTGCATGTCGCTCTCGGCTGCGCCCGGGCTGAGGCTCCGGGGCACGGTGTGCTCGGTGTTGATGCCCTTCGCGAACGCATCGACCGTGGGGTCGGCTGTCGGGTCGAGGACGATCTCCATCCCGGTGTAGACGCCCCGGAGGCGTCCGAACTGGCTTTGCTCCCAGGCGAACATGGCATCGCGGGCTGGACCGTAGCCCAGCACCTGGGACGGGGCGTAGTCGGCCCGAACGGCATCGCGGAGCGCCGTTCCGGTGAGGCTGGGATACAGCACGGTGCCGCCCTGCGCAACGGCGGGAGTGGCGAGGAGGAGGAGGGCGAGCGCCCAGGTCAAGCGAAGCATCGGAGAGCGGGGAAGAGCAGTGGGAACCTAGGCCGAGACGGTCCAGCCTCGACAGAGGCCGAGTGACCTTTCGGTGCAGTCCCGGAAACGTAAAGCGGTCCCCGACTCAGTGCCGGGGACCGCGGGTAGGCTGAAAGCCTGGGGGGAAGACGAGGGGCTACCGGTAGCCGCCGCCGCCGTAGCCACCTCCGCCACCACGGTTGCCACCACCGTAGCCGCCGCCACCGCCACCGCGGTAGCCGCCGCCACCACCGCCTCGGTAGCCACCGCCGCCGCCATCCCGGCGGGGCGGACGCTCGCCGCGCGGGCGGGCCTCGTTGACGGTGAGCGGGCGTCCGCCCATGTCCTGATCGTGCATGGCCTCGATGGCGGCCTTGGCCTGGGTGTCGTCCGGCATCTCGACGAAGCCGAAGCCTCGGGAGCGGCCGGTCTCGCGGTCCTTGATGACGGTGGCGCTGGAGACCTCGCCGTGGGCCTCGAAGGCCTCCCGGAGCTGGTCGTCAGTGGCCGAATACGGGAGGTTGGCGACGTAGATGTTCATGAGGCTGGCTTCTGTGCAAAGGGGGGAAAACGCGAACGCGCGTCCCGCCAGCCAGCAGGACACGCGCGTGATGCAGTATAGGTCGCGGCGAGGGCAGTTCCACATGCACACGAGAAACGCACGAGACGATGCGCGACCGAGGCTACGCGTCCGCCTCGGTACCGAGGCGAGAGGGGGCACGCGGCAGAGACCGTCTCTGCGGAGCCGCCCACGTCGGGGGCCTTCGCGCGGCGGCGGTGCGGCACCGAGGCGGGCGGGGTCAGTCCAGCCCGTACGCCGCCTCGATCTCCTCCGGCGTGAACGCCTCGCGCTCGGCCTCCGGCATCGCGGCCTTCGTCACCACCAGCCGCCCGATCACGAGCGCATCCATGTGGGTGCGTCGGAAGACCCGCACGGCGTCCTCGGCGCTGCCCACGATGGGCTCGCCGCGCACGTTGAACGACGTGTTGACGAGCACCGGGCACCCGGTCCTGGCCTCGAAGGCCTTCAGCAGATCGTAGTAGATCTCGCTGCGTTCGCGCGAGACGGTCTGCACCCTCGCGCTGCCGTCCACGTGTGTCACCGCCGGGACCGGGCTGTCGATGTGGTGCCGTCGGTCCAGGCCCTCGCCCGTGATCTCCGCGTCTTGTACCGGTCCGACGAGCAGCATGTAGGGGCTCGCGACGGTCTCCGCCTCAGTGGTCCCCTCCGCCTCGGCACCGAGGCGGAAGAACTCGGCGGCTCGCTCCTCCAGCACGCTCGGCGCGAAGGGCCGGAAGCTCTCGCGGAACTTGATCTGGAGGTTGACCTTGCGCTGCACCTCGCGCCCGCGCGGATCGGCGAGAATGCTCCGGTGCCCGAGGGCCCTCGGCCCGAACTCCGCCCGCCCCTGCATCCACCCGATGGTCTGTCCGTCGGCGAGCAGGTCGGCGGTCCGCTCCACCACCTCGGCGTCCGTGGCGTAGCGCTCCACCGGGAGGCCGTCGAGCGCGGCGAGGGCGTCCGCCTCGGTGACCTCGGGGCCGAGGTAGCTGCCGTTCATTCCGTCGGAGGGGTGGACGGTCCGGGGGGCTCCGCCCCAGTGGTGGGCCGCGACCAGGGCCGCCCCGAGCGCCCCGCCCGCGTCTCCGGCGGCAGGCTGGATCCAGAGGTCCTGGAACGGCCCCTCGCGCAGAATCCGCCCGTTGGCGACGCAGTTGAGCGCCACGCCGCCCGCCATCACGAGGGCCGTCTCGCCCGTCTCGCGATGGACGTGCCGCGCCATGTTGAGCACGGCCTCCTCGGTGACCGTCTGCACCGAGGCGGCGAGGTCCATCTCGCGCTGGGTGAGCGGCCCCTCCGCCTCCCGAGGCGGACCGAGGCGCTCCGCGAGGCGCTCGCCGGTCATGGTCAGGCCGTACGGGTAAGTGAAGTAGTCCAGGTTGAGGCGGAACGAGCCGTCCTCGCGCAGGTCGATCAACTCGTCACGGATGAAGTCCGCGAAGCGCGGCGTGCCGTAGGGCGCAAGGCCCATCAGCTTGTACTCGCCAGAGTTGACCCGGAAGCCGCAGACGTACGTGAACGCGGAGTAGAGCAGGCCCAGCGAGTGCGGGAAGTGGATCTCGCCGTGGATCCGGAGGGTGTCGTCCGCGCCCGTGCCCCACGAGGTGGAGGCCCACTCGCCCACGCCGTCCACGGTCAGGAACGCAGCGCGCTGAAAGGGGCTCGGGAAGAAGGCACTCGCCGCGTGGCTCTCGTGATGCTCCGGGAAGACGAGCGGGAGGTCCTCCACGCCCAGTTCCTTCGAGATCAGGTCCGGGATCCAGAGCTTCTGCTTGAGCCAGACCGGCATCGCGCGGATAAACGACGCCAGCCCGCGCGGGGCGTACGAGACGTAGGTCTCCAGCAACCGTTCGAATTTGAGCAGCGGCTTGTCATAGAAGGCCACCGCGTCCAGGTCGCCCGCCTCGATGCCCGCCTCGGTGAGGCAATACGCGATGGCGTTCCGGGGGAACTCGGCGTCGTGCTTGCGACGCGTGAAGCGCTCCTCCTGGGCCGCCGCCACGATCTCGCCATCGCGCACGAGCGCCGCGGCAGCGTCGTGGTACCAGCAGGAGATGCCGAGGATGGTCACACCAATGTCCGAGGGGAAGGGTCAGAGCGCGGAAGTTCGCTCGGCACGTACCCGGCGGGCTCCCATCTTGCGAACCGAGGCGGGGAGATCATCCACGTCTGCTACTGGTCTCTTCCCACTGACTCCTCCCTCAATAGTACTTCTCCAGGCTCTCGCGGGACGACGGAGCGGGCGCTTCGCGGACGATCCAGTACGAATCCGCCGAGGCGTCGCGATGCTTGGGAAGTGGATCCTTGCCCAGCAGGCGCATCACCACCCCGATGGGCGTCACGACGAGCGCAAACACGGCCGTCAGGATCACGCGCGTCATCACGAAGCCCATCGCGAACGCGAGGGTCATCCACACGCGGTAGACCGGACGCAACACCACCGGCACGAGGGCACCGAGGACCATCAACGTGCCACCGAGGCCGACCAGCGACTGCCGGACGACTGTCCACTCCCACTCTCCGCGCCACAGCAGAAACACCCCGATCCCGGCAAAGACGGCGCCGACGGTCAGCCCAAACCTTCGCAGCGAGGGCACCGACACGTCGAGCGCTCGGACCTCAGCGGCGACCGTCGCGAGGAACGACGGGCCAGAAGGGGAACGGGAGCGACGGGCAGACATGCGGACCGAAGCTACGGGTAGCTTCGTGTGCCTTTCCCTCTCCTGCCATGCGCACTGTCCTCGTCGCCGTTGCTCTTGTCTTCGCGGGATGTTCCGCCTCGGATCCGATCCCAGACGCTCCCGAGGCGGGCGACCTCCCGCCGGAGTGGGCCGCCCACGCCGTCTGGTACCAGATCTTCCCCGAGCGCTTCGCCAACGGCGACCCCACCAACGATCCCACCCCGGAGAGCATGGAGGGCTCCTGGCCGCAGGTCGGGATGGACTCGCTCCGCATGGCGGGCTGGGCGCCGACGCCGTGGACATGGGACTGGTTTGAGCAAGAGCCCTGGGCGCAGGAGATCCGTCCCGACGACTTCTACTTCACAGCCCAGCTCCGGCGCTACGGCGGCGACCTCGCGGGCATCCTGGATCGTCTCGACTACATCGCCTCGCTCGGCATCAACGCGATCTACCTCAACCCCCTCAACGACAGCCCCAGCCTCCACAAGTACGACGCGCGGACGTGGCGGCACGTGGACCCTCACTTCGGCCCGGATCCCGAGGGGGACAAGGCGATCATCACGGCCGAAGACCCGCTCGACCCGGAGACGTGGCAGTTCACCGAGGCGGACCGGATGTTCCTCGATCTCATCCGCGAGGCGCACGCGCGTGACATCCGGGTGGTGCTGGACTACTCCTGGAACCACACGGGCCTCACGTTCTGGGCCTTCCAGGACATCCTCGACCGGGACCGTCAGTCCGCCTATGCCGACTGGTACACCATCGACCAGTGGGACGACCCCAACACGCCGGAGGACGAGTTCGCGTACACCGGATGGATCGGCGTCCCGGAGCTACCTGAGATCCGCAAAACGGACAAGACCGGCGACCCGGAAGAGGGCATCCCGTACGATGGCGACATGGACGAGGCCGCCTCGACGCACGTCTTCGCCGTCTCGCGCCGGTGGCTGGATCCCAACGGCGACGGCGACCCGAGCGACGGCGTGGACGGCTTCCGCCTCGATGTGGCGGAGATGGTCCCCCTCGGTTTCTGGCGCCGCTACCGCGAGGTCGTCAAGGCCGTCAACCCAGACGCCATCCTCGTGGGCGAGATCTGGTGGCAGCAGTGGCCCGAGATCATGATGCCCCCGGCTCCGTACCTGGGCGATGTGTTCGACAGCGTGATGCACTACCGCCCCTTCGCGCCGACCCGCCTGCTCGTGGCACCGAGCGGACCGGCCATCACTCCGAGCGCCTACGCGGCCCACCTGGACTCGCTCTACGCGGAGATCCCGGAGACACATGGCGCCGCACTCATGGCGATGTCCGGCAGCCACGACACGCCTCGCCTCGCGACAACACTCTTCAACGCAGAGATCCCCTACAAGTACGAGGAGACCCCACGGTTCCATCGCGACTACCGCATCGACAAGCCGGATACCGCCACGATGCGCTCCGTCCGGCTCTACCGTTTCCTCCAGGCCACGCTCCCCGGCGCACCGCACGTCTACTACGGCGACGAGGTCGGGATGTGGGGAGCCGATGATCCCGATGACCGGAAGCCGATGCTCTGGCCCGAGTTCGACTACGCGACGGAGACCACGCACCCCTTCGGCCTCGAGCGCGAGGCCGACCCCGTTGCCATCGATGACGCCTTGCTGGATGACACCCGGGCGGCTTTGGCTCTTCGCCGGGAGCATTCCGATCTCTTCGCGCACGGCACGCTCGCCTGGAGCCCCGATGACGACCGGACCCTTCTCGTCTTCGAGCGTCGTCACGAGGGTCAGGTCGCGACGGTGGCAGTCAACCTGGGAGACACGTCCCAACGGTGGACACCACCCTCTGGAACCCGCCTGGCCCTCTCCGTCGGGGACGTTGACGGAGACCGCCTCGGTGCGCGATCCGCAGCGGTGTGGGTGGAATGAGAGGCCGCGCAGCATCGCGTCAGGAGACGTTCTGACCTTCAGATCGCTGCCGCGACTGGCACAACTCGACAGACTATTCACTGCACCAGTACGTCAAATCAGCTTGACACACTAGACAAAGGAGGGAACGAATCCGTTACTTCTGACGAACGGGCATGCAATCCACTCTCTCCACCACACCTCTCCTCTCGTGGATGTCCTGACGTACCGCGACCTCCTTCGTATTCGAACCCAGCTCGACGCCGCCTCCCGCACGACCACCTTTTCCAAGCGTATCTGGGGGGAACGCGCCGCCTCGCGCGACGGGCTTCAGTACCGCCACGTCCTCACCCCGACCGACCGGGAAGTCCTCGTTCGGGACTATTCCGGGGAGGTTCGGACGATGCGAATGTTCGGCGCCAACAACTATCTCGGCTTCGCGACGCATCCGAGAATCATTGAGCGCGTGCAGCAGGCCGTCGCAGAATATGGTGTTGGCACGGGTGGCCCCCCGGCGCTCAACGGGCACGGTCCTCTTCAGCGCGAGCTTCAGCAACGCCTCGCAGATCTCGAAGGCCAAGAAGAGGCGCTGCTCTACGGCTCTGGCTACTCCGCCAATGTCGGCCTCATGAGCGCCCTCCCGTCCTCCAAGGACACCATCGTCTACGACGCCGACAGCCACGCCTCGTTTATCGACGGCATGCGGCTCGGGAAGATCAAGGGCGAGACGTTCCCCCACGGAGACTACGGCGCGCTGGACCGCCAACTCGCAGACATCCGCGGGGACTACCGCGATGTGTTCGTCAACGTGGAAGGCGTCTACTCCATGACCGGAGACGTGTCGCGCCTGGACCGCGTCGCGGACATTTGCAAGCGTCACGACGCCCTCTTCGTCGTGGACGATGCACACGGAACGGGTGTCACCGGCCCGGGGGGGCGGGGCACCGTCGCGATGTACGGCGTGGCCGATGAGGTGGACGTGATCGTGGGGACGTTCTCCAAGTCGTTCGCGGTCTCGGGAGGGTTTCTCTCCGCCAGCCGTGACGTGATCGAGTACCTCCGGTACTTCTCCCGCGCCCACGTGTTCAGTGCGTCACTGTCTACGGCGGTCTGTGCCGCGGTCCTCGGCGGTCTGGATGTCCTAGAGCAGGAGCCCGAGCACCATCGCCGATTGATGGACCTCTCGGCCACGATGGCGGAGCGGCTCCAGGCACTCGGGTTCAAGGCCGACGGCCTCACGCCCATCTTCTCGCTCCGGGCCCCCGTGGGCGCCGACGTTCGCGCGATGGCCCACGCCTTCCACGACCGAGGGTTCTTCGTCAACCACGTCGAAGCACCCGTCGTACCTGCGAGCGAGCAGCGGTTCCGCATCAGCCTCTCCGCTCGTCACACCGATGAGGACATCGAGGCGCTTCTCGCCGTGATTGAGGAGAGGCTGATGCGGAACCGCGGCGCGGTCGCAGGGTCGACGGGTGGTTAGACGTGGGTGACGAAGAAACCACGGTCGTGGAAGGCGTGG
>JBCCPW010000162.1:0-7530 GCA_039024735.1 Bacteroidota bacterium | reverse complement strand
GAACGGAATCGCGGCGCCCGTCAGGCTATCGTAGCCCAGCGCGAGGGCGAGCGGCACGAAGATGAGCACGAACGGGATCGTCTCCTCGGCCATCCCGAACACCGCCCCGGCGAGCGAGAACACGACCATGAACAAGGGGATGACGAGCACGCCCACCGCCGGTCGCTGCTCGGCGGCCCGGACGGTCCGTCGAAGACCCGCCTCGACGGCCCCGGTCGCCGTCAGGATGCCGAACGCTCCGCCGATGAGCAGCACGAACGCGATGATCGGCGCCGCATCGTCGTCGATGATGCCGAGGATCGGCGCCTGAAACACCATCCCGACGGTGTGCCGAACACGAGGCCAGACCGCCGCCTCTTCTCGTTCCACCGACTCGAAGGACCCCGGCACCACCACCTCACGCGTCCCAACGCCCTCAACCTCGATCTCGGCCCGCTCGAACGTCCCCGGCGGAACGATCCATGTCAGGACCGCCGCGAGGACGATGATCCCGAAGATGATGAGCGTGGTATCGGGCGCTCGGAAGCGGGGCGCCTCGGTGGCGGGCGGGAGATCGGACATCGAGAGAGGCGACACGAACGGCGCGAAGGTAGCGTTGGCCCCTGGCCCGTCCGAACTTCCCCCGTGCTCCGCTCCCTTTCTCTCGCGCTGCCCCTCTTGCTCGTCGCATCCAGCGCACGGGCACAGCCACCCTCCGCCGAGGAGCGTGTCGCGATGCAGCGGGCCGCAGAGACGCAGGGCGCATTCGTGGACGCGCTCGCGATGCAGCAGCGCGGGGACCACGAAGGCGCGATCCGTGCACTCGACCGTATGCTCCAGGCCGGTGCCGTCCATCCCGCCATCTACGATGCGCTCGCGCAGAGCCACACGGCGCTCGGGCAGCACGCCGAGGCATTCCTCGCAGCCGAGGACGCCGGTCGCCTCGCGCCGGACGATCCCGACATCCTCGCGCGGCTCGCGGGAGAGCAACGCCGAGCCGGGCAACGCGAAGCCGCGGCGGCCACGCTCGAACGCGCTCTCCGCGCCCGCCCCGTCTCTCCCTCCCTTCTCGCCGATCTGGCCGACGTGTACACCGAGGCGGGCATGGACACCGAGGCGGTCGGGGCGCTGGAGCGGCTGGTGCGGGTCGGGGACACGCCCGCAGCCCGGCTTCGTCTCGCGGCGTATGCCCGGCAGTCCGGCGACCTCGGAGCCGCCGTGGGCCATCTCGACCGTGCGGCCCGTCTGGCACCCGACGAGGCCACGATTGCGGTCGCTCTGGCGGACGCCCTCGCGGATGCTGACCGTGGCACCGAGGCGGTGTCCGCGCTGGACCGGTTCCTCTCGCGTCGCCCCGGCGACGTGGACGCCCTCGCGGCCCGCGCCCGGCTGACGGGAGAGACCCCATCCGCCTCGGTACGGTCACCGGAGGACCGGCTCGCGAGAGCCCGCGACGCCTACGAATCCAGCGCGGAAGACCCGGTGCTGCTCGATGAAGCCGAGGACCTGCTCTCGCCCCTCCTCAGTCCCGATGCCTCTGCCGAGGCACTGGACCTGGGCGGGCGGGTCGCGTTCGAGCAACGTCGGTACGCGGTGGCCGCTGACCGACTCCTCCGCGCCCTCGACGCGGATCCGCGCGATGCCGCCCTGTGGTCCTTCGCCCTTCGCGCGCTCGCCCGCAGCGCCGACGCTCGCGCCGCCCGGATGGCCGATGACGCGCTGCTCTTCTTTGGCGCAGATCCTGAGGTGCAGACGGCCGCTGCCGAGGCTCTGATCGCCTCGGACCGTCCGGCGGACGCCCTGGAGGCCGCTCCCGACACACCCGACGGCCAGGCCCTCCGTGCCCTCGCGCTCGTCGCGCTGGACCGCCTCGGTGACGCCGAGGCGGCTCTTGGTCTCGCCGAGGCGGCCTCTCCCCTGCTCTTCCACGCCGCGCGGGGGGACCTCGCGGCAGCGCGCGGCGACTCGGACACGGCCCGTGCTGCCTGGACCCAGGCCCTCGGTGATGATCCCGAGGCGGCCTGGGTCGCGTCCCGCCTCGGTTGACCCCGACTTTAACTGCCCCTCTCGATGACTCGTCTTCTGCTTCTCCTCGTCGCTCTCACGCTCGCCGCCTGCTCTCGCACGCCGCCGGTCGTGGAGCCCGACCGGACGACCCCGGACGAGTACCCCTTCCACTCGGCCGAGCAGATCCAGCAGGCGATGGACCTCTCGACGGGCGCCGTTCGCGCATATGCTGCCGACGGACGCATCGAGATCGTCACGCCCGACCGGTCCGATGACGCCTCGCACTCCATCCGGTCGCGCCTCGCCGACTCGTCCACCGCGCGCGTCCGGGGGCCGCTGAGCATCGAGGTGGCGCGAGCGCTCGTCACGCCGGACTCGTTCCTGGTCTACAACCGATTCGCGGGCGACCTGATCGTGGGCCGCGTCGAGGTCGCCGACCGATTCGTGCCGGGCACGGGGTCGTCGGAGATCCTCGCGAGGGCGCTGGTTGGGCTGCTCGTGCCCGGCGTGGAGGCCTGGGACGTGACCCCTCGCGACGGGGAATACGTGCTGGTCTCTCGCCGCGCGGACGGCTCGCGGCGGGTGCTCGTCGTCGATCCGTCCATCTGGCGCGTGACGCAAGCTCAGGAGATCGACGCAGAGAACACCGTCGTCGCCGATCAGCAGTTCAGCGAGTTCGACACCGTGGAAGGCATCGTGATGCCTCGCCGCGTGGTGCTGACGGCTCCGCTCGAAGGGCTCCGCCTCACGATGGAGCACCGCCGCCTCGTGCCCAACCCGGACGATCTGCGCCTCCAGTTCTCCCGGCCCGACGGCGCCGATGTGATCCCGATCCGCTGACCTGTTCCGCCTCGGTCCCCCCAGTTGAGGGACCGAGGCGGCGTCGGCTACGGCGCGTAGGGCGCCGGCGTGAACCGAAAGCCAGCGCCGTCGCGCGAGCCGCGACCGACGCCCGGGAACGGCATGTGCGTGGAGAGGAATGGGATCCTCTCGTCCGCCGCCCGCCCGAGGATTCGGTAGCGCGTCTCAGCGGTCTGCGCCACATCCATGTCGACTCCAAACCCCCACTCGGGGTGACGAAAAAAGGCGACCGGGTGATTGGCAGTGTCGCTGCCGATCATGAGCCGCGCATCGCCGGATTCCAGCAGGTAGGCCATGTGGCCGGGCGTATGGCCGGGTGCGGCGACTGCAGTCAGGCCAGAGGCTAACTCGGCCCCATCGTCGTACAACTCCACGAAGCTGACCGCGTCGATGGCGGCCTTTGCCGCATTTGCGCCCTGATTGCCGTCTCCTGCACCATCCAGGAAGGCCGCCTCGGCGGAGGAGAGGTGAACGCTCGCGTTCGGGAAGGCGGGCGTGCCGCCCGGCGCGAGCCCTCCGATGTGGTCGCCGTGGAAGTGCGAGATCACCACGCGGGTGATGCTCCCCGGCTCGATGCCAAGGGACCGCATCGTGCCAGGAAGTTCGCCCTGCCCCGTTCCGGTGTCGATCAGCACACGCTCGTCGCCGATCTCGACGAGTGTCACGCAAACATCCGTCGGGACGTTCTCTGTCGGGAGCCCGTAGCTGTCGAGTAGCTCCTCCACCGCCCCTGCGGATGCGTTCGTCCCGATGGCCGAAAGCGGGATCTGGAAGCCGAAGTCCCGCACGACCGTGACGGTCGCATCGCCGACGGAAAAGGTGTGAGCGGAGACCGCGTGATCGTCGCGTCGCGTAGTCGCGTACGCAGAGAGGGGGAGGGAGGCGGCGAGGCCGAAGGCGCCAAACCCCTTGAGGGCGGCGCGGCGGGAGATAGGCATGGGCAAGGACAAGAAGGGCCGGATACACGTGGCAGCAAGCACCCCCGTTCCGTCCGCCGAGGCACGCCCGCCCCGCCCCGGCCCGCCCGCCTCGGTACCGAGGCGGACTACTCGTCCTCCGCGTAGCGCCGCACTCGCTTCTCGATCCCCTCCGCTTCGTCGCGGGCGCGCAAGGCAGCGAGACGCTCCCGGACGGCCGCCTCGGCGCCCTGATCCGAGGGATCGTAGAAGTACGTGCCCTGCATCCCAGACGGCAGGTACTGCTCCGGGACGTAGTGATCGCGATAGGCGTGGGGGTACTTGTACCCGACGCCGTGCCCCAACCCGGCCTTGTCGCGGTTGCCGTCCTTGATCGGGTTCGGCACGTCCCCGGAGCGCTCCTTCTCGACGTGCGCCAGAGCGGCGAAGAACGCCATGGACGAATTGCTCTTGGGCGCTGTCGCGAGGTAGAGGCAGCACTGCGCGAGCATGAACCGCCCCTCCGGCATCCCGACCCGGTCGAAGGCCTCCGCGCACGCCACGGCGACCTGCATCGCGCGGGGATCGGCGAGCCCCACGTCTTCGCCTGCGAAGATGACCATGCGGCGGAGGATGAAGCGCGGGTCCTCGCCCGCGTAGACCATCTTCGCCATCCAGTAGAGCGCGGCGTCGGGGTCGGAGCCGCGGAGGCTCTTGATGAACGCCGAGATGGTGTCGTAGTGGGCGTCGCCGTCCTTGTCGTAGAGGACGGCGCGGCGCTGGATGCTGTCCTCCGCGACGGTCAGCGTGACGCGAATGGCGCCGTCCGTCTCCGCCTCGGTGGTTTCCACCGCGAGTTCGAGCGCACCGAGGAGGGAGCGAGCGTCGCCGTTGGCGGTGGAGACGAGGTGGTTGAGCGCGTCCGGGTCCACCCGCACATCGAGGCCGCCGTACCCACGCGACTCGTCCGCCAGGGTCATCGCGGCGATCTCGCGCAGGTCCGCCTCGGTGAGGGGGTGAAGCTCGAAGATGCGGCTTCGGGAAACGAGCGCCTTGTTGACCTCGAAGTACGGATTCTCGGTTGTCGCGCCGATGAACGTGACGGTGCCGTTCTCGACGTGCGGCAGAAGCGCATCCTGCTGTGCCTTGTTGAAGCGGTGGACCTCGTCCACGAAGAGAATGGTGCCCTGGCCGTGGAGTTTGAGTCGCTCGCGAGCCGCCGCGATCTGTTCGCGAATGTCCTTCACGCCAGCGAGCACTGCATTCAGGCTCGCGAAGTGACGAGCGGTCGTGTTCGCGATGATCCGCGCGAGGGTGGTCTTGCCGGTCCCCGGCGGCCCGAACAGAATGAGGCTCGTCACGCGGTCCGCCTCCACCGCTCGACGGAGCAGCTTGCCGGGCGCGAGGATGTGGCCTTGGCCTGCGAACTCGTCCAGGGTGCGGGGACGCATCCGGTCGGCGAGGGGCGCGGAGCGGGCGAGGCGCACCTCGGCGGCGGCGTCGAAGAGATCGGACATGCCCGAAGCTACCGGCAGCCCGTGACATCGCTTCGTCGCCGCGAGTCTCTCCGCCTCGGTGAGGCGGCACCGCACCGAGGCGGACGGTGCACGTCGCGGCGAAAGCCCATGTAGCTTGTCCGCGCTCTTCCCATCCCCCGATGCTTCGTCTCTCGCGCCTCTTCGCCCTCGCGCTGTTCATCGCTCCAGTCGCCCTCGCCCAAGACGGCGCCGACTGGGTCCGCCAGCACTACACCAAGATGGAAGCCGAGGTGCCCATGCGCGATGGGGCCCGCCTGTTCACCTCCATCTACATCCCGCGAGACGACTCTCGGACCTACCCCATCCTCTTCCAGCGGACGCCGTACGGGATCGCGCCGTACGGCGAGGATGCGTACCGTTCGTCGCTTGGGCCCAGCGAGGGACTCATGCGCGACGGCTACGTGTTCGTATACCAAGACGTGCGCGGGCGGATGATGTCCGAGGGCGAGTTCGTGGCTGTGCGTCCCCACATCCCGAACAAGTCCGGCACCGAGGTGGACGAGAGCACGGACACCTACGATACCGTGGAATGGCTGCTGGAGAACGTCCCGAGCAACGGCCGCTTGGGGGTCTGGGGCATCTCCGCGCCCGGCTTTTACGCCACCCACGCGCTCCTCGACGCGCACCCGGCCGTCAAGGCGGTCTCGCCGCAGGCGCCGGTCACGGACTGGTGGATCGGCGACGACCGCCGCCACAACGGAGCGTTCCAGTTGCAGGCCACGTTCAGCTTCATCTCGTTCTACGGCACGCCTCGACCTGAGCCGACCCCGCGCCGCGCACGCGGCTTCTCGGACTACGGCACGCCCGATGGCTACCAGTGGTACCTCAACCTCGGCCCGCTGGCGACCGTCAACGAGCGGTTCTTAGGCGGCGAGAACGACCTCTGGCAGGAGATCATCGAGAACGACGCGTACAACGAGTACTGGCAAGCCCGCACGCCGCTTCCCCACCTTCGCGACGTGCAGCCTGCCGTTCTCGTGACCGGGGGTTGGTTCGACGCACAGGACCTCTACGGCCCGCTCAAGACGTACGCCACCGTCGAGGACAACACCGGCGGGCCGTCGTTCCTCGCGATGGGCCCGTGGTGGCACGGCGGCTGGGCGCGAGGCGGGGGCGACCGCTACGGTGACCTCTGGTTCGGCCAGGAGACCGCCAACTGGTACCGAGAAAACATCGAGGCCCCCTTCTTCCAGGCGTATCTCAAGGGCGAGGGCGAGCCCGACCTCGCGGAAGCCTCGGTCTTCGTGACCGGCGCCAACCGCTGGCGCTTCTTCGACTCCTGGCCGCCTCGGGCCGCCGTTGAGCGCGAGCTGTACCTCCAGCCCGGCGGCGGGCTCGGGTTCCAGGCCCCCGGCGAGAGCGGGACCTTCGCGGAGTACATCAGCGATCCGATGAAGCCGGTTCCGCACACGCCCCGCACGGTCATCCGCCGCGACGACCGCTACGTGATCCAGGACCAGCGCTTCGCCTCCACCCGGCCCGACGTGCTCGTCTTCGAGTCGCCCGTACTGACCGAGGACGTGACGCTGACCGGCGATCTCTTCGCGACGCTCTTCGTCACCACCACCGGCACAGACGCCGACTTCATCGTCAAGCTGATCGACGTGTACCCCGGCGACGCCGAGTGCATGCTGCCCGACGGCGACTGCTCCGTCCCGATGGGTGGCTTCCAACAACTCGTCCGCGGCGAGGTCATGCGCGGCAAGTTCCGCGACAGCTTCTCGGACCCGCAGCCGTTCACGCCCCGCGAGATCACCGAGGTCACGTTCGACATGCAGGACGTGGCCCACACGTTCAAGCGCGGTCACAAGATGATGGTGCAGGTCCAGAGCACGTGGTTCCCGATGGTGGACCGCAACCCGCAGCGCTTCATGCAGATCGCCGAGGCCACCGAACGGGACTACCAGACGGCGACGCACCGCGTGTTCGTCTCACGGGAGCATCCCTCCCACCTGAGCGTCCGCGTGCTGGAGTAGCTGCGTCCGACCGATCGGCGCGCCGAGTCACCCGCCTCGGCGCGTGGACAGCCCGAACGGGAGGTACAGCGGACACGTCCCGACGAAGCTGGTCCCTAGGAACACGAGCGCGAGGACGCCGAGGATGATGGCGGCCAGGCCGTCGATGACATCGGTGACGTAGAGAACGACAACAAGGATGGCGAGGGCGGCCCGGAGGATCCGGTCGACCTGGCCCATGTTCTTGATCATGACGGGATTGGGAGGTGTGCCGGGAGGATCGCACGTCCGGAT
>JBCCPW010000161.1:0-7561 GCA_039024735.1 Bacteroidota bacterium | reverse complement strand
GCCGATGCAGTGCGACGGGTCGGCCGCGATGCCACGCTCGTAGCGGATGCGGTACATCTGGGCCTTCTCGTGGCTGGTCTGCTCAATCGGCACGCCCCAGGAGGTCTTAGGCACCTCCCAGTGGCCGTCCGGGCCCCACTCCGCAATCACGTACGGGCCGTCCCAGCCTGCACGCCGCAGCGTCGTGCCGACGCTCGGCCCCTCGTAGCCGTAGGACCGGAGCTCGCTCGTTCCGCCGACCAGCTCGCCGTAGGTGTTGATGCCGTACACATCAATGGCAGGAGCCCGCTCCATGATGAGTTGGACCTCGGCCACGTCCAGACCCGCCGTGACGTGCATGACGGGATGGTTGGGGTCCTCCTCGTGGATCATCTCTGCGATGTCGTTGAGGGCATCCCAGACACGGAAGTCGGTGTAGAAGAGGTCGTTCTCGTTACCGAGGCCCCACATCAGAATCGCGGGATGGTCCTTGTACGTGCGCACGACCTCGCGGAACCGCTCCAATTGAGCGCGCACCGCTTTGGAGTCTCCGTAGTCGAAGCCCTGACGCTCGACGCCCGCCCACAGGCCGAAGACCACCGAGAGCCCCTTCTCGTGAGCCTCGTCTAACACCGGGATGGCCTCGCCTGCGCCCCAAGTGCGGATCGAGTTGGCACCCGATTCCACGGCGCGGTCCAGGAATGACTTCCCGCCAACACCGCGGATGTAGTACGGCTCACCGCCGCGAAGAAGCGTCCACGAGCCGTCTTCGTTTTGCTGGAGTTCCACGGGAATCGCGCCCTCAAAGCGCGGCCCATCGGTGACGTTGCCGGAGGTGGCCGGTCGGTCGGTCGCGGATCCTTCCTGGGCGTACGCCTCTGGCGCGATTGCCAGAACGAAGGCAGCGACAATGAGGAAAAGGGAAGCTCTCATGACAGACTTACTCAGCAGGGATGAGACGGATGTTGTCGATCAGGACCTCTCCCGCATCATCCAGGAAAAAGATGAACTGCTTCATGGCGGCGTAGTTGGCGCCGTCCTGGAATTCAGGGAGGTCGCCGACGGTAGCGGGCGCGGCAGCCAGTTCACGACCTCCTCCGCGAAGCTCCGTGAACGGAATGGTAACGGTCTGCCACTCGGTGGAGAACCGACCCGAGGCGGTGTAGCGCGCGTCGAGGATGATCTGGGAAACGCGGCGCCCGTAGTCCTCCAGCGCGACGCGCACAGGGACCTGTGTGGCCGTGCCAGAGAGCATCCGCACATCGAACTGTACGGCGCCGCTCTCGCGGATGGACGACATGTCGATGGGGTACCATTGGTCCCAACTGACACCCACCATGCCTTCGTAGCAGTCGCGCGGGGTGATGTCCCAGGTCATCCGGATCACATCGCCTCGGTCGGCATCGGCCTCTTGCGATACCGACTGGCACGCATCTGTGGTGAGACCCCAGCCGTCGTCATTGATGAACGTGTCATCATAGAGCGTGATCGGGAGGGCCGTGGGATCCGGACGCTCTGGGAGGACGATCCACGGCTCCTGTGGCTCGGGCTCATACCAGACCAGGTTCACATCGTCGATGTAGATACTGCCCGACTGCTGGAGCTCGAACATGAGCTGCTTCACGTTGGTCGGGTCCAGGTTCTCCACCTCCAGGTCGAAGTCCGCCAGGGGGACGGTGACAGCCTGCCACTGCTCATCGATGAAGTAACGCTCGAAGTACCCGTTCCCGGTGTACGCAAACCCCATTCCGCCGGCGTAGTCCTCCAGCGTCAGCACGATGGGAAGACCGTACATGCGCCCCTCTTGTGTTCGGACCTGCATTTGGATCGCGGCGTATGGCAGGATCTCGGAGAGGTCCTTGCCTGCCCATCCATCCCAGCCGATGCCCATCCCGGCCCACTCGCAGCCCTCGGTGAATCGGTTCCACGAGACGGCCACGGCCCGCTTTCCGCTGTAGACCACGTCCGAGGTGATCTCGCCCTGTGTGCAGCGCGCGTCATCTTGGAACCAGATCTGATCGTCGTTGGCGTCCTCGTAGATCTCGGGCTCCACTGCAATAGCGAGCGAGCGCGGACGCTCCGGGACGGGGAGGGGCTCCACGCCGGAGTAGAGCGCCGCTGGTTGGAACCGGACGCATCCGGTCAGGAGAACAAGCGCGGCGAGGCTCGCCAGTGGAAGGAAAGAACGCCAGTCAGTCATGGCTGCAGTGCTGGGCAATCTTGGGGAGAGAACGAGTGGGTGAGGCTTTGCATACGGGGCACGCGCGGTGCCTCGTATGCAGTACCCCGGAACCCTCTGTGAGGACTACAACTCCAGCGGCGCGCCGGCGGTGAACGTGATGTAGTCGATACCGAAGTCGACGGGCTCTCGCGGAGTGGGCTGGGCGCTGTTGTCCGAGATGAGCACTGCGCGAATCGCGACGATCTGCTGCGCCTGTGCCTCATCAAGACCGAACTCAGAGATCGGCCGACTGAACGCGGTCCAGCCAGGCTCACTCAGCCGAATGTCGCCGGAGCCAATGATGGAGTCGTTGTTGTCAAACCGCCCGTTGCCGTTAGCATCCACAACCACCTCAAGGATGATGATGGTGTTCTCGGCGTCGAAGTTGCGGAGAAAGGCGTTGAGGTACAGATCCTCGGGAATGGCAGTGGGCACGGTGAAGTAGCCGTTCGCATTCTGTGATGTGACCCGCACAAGGCCCACGAAGAAGTTGTTCAGCGTAGCGTCTGTGCCGCGGAGGCGGTAGAACGCATTCCCTTCGGCGGCCGGTGGGTCCGTGCGGACGCCTGTGACACTCAAGTCGAAGTCAAACTCGAAGTTGCCCAAGAAGATGTCCCCGGGGTCCCCCTGCTCGAAGCCCGTGACCACATTGCCGGGATACGTACGGGCCGATTGGACCGAAACCTGGGTTGTGGTCTCATTGGCGTCTGGTTCATCCGGGAAAGAGAGCGTGGCGACGACGTCTTCGGGACGGAAGAACGGGAGTTCGGTCGTCCGGCCGCTCCAACGAGCATTGTCCGCGTTCAACTCGCGGGAGAAGCCCTCGATGCGGCGGACTGCGCCGCTCTCCTGGCCGACGATCTCGAGGACCCAAGTCGTCTGTTTGTTGAACTGCGCCGTGAAGACAACCGATTCGCCACCGGCGAAGTCGACCGTTGCGCGGTCGGCCGCGACGGCCTCAACAAGCTGGAACGGTCCGAAGCGGTCCGTGAGGTTGGGGCCGTCCGGATCGGTGAAGTGATCGCACCCGGAGAGACCTGCTGCGAGCACGAGGCCGACAGCGAGAACGCTCCGGGGAAAAGTCGAAAAGCGGGGCATCTCTGTGGGGTGGGTTAGAACGACATGGTGTAGAGCGCGAACACCTGGCCGAGACTGTAATCGTCGGCCGGAGTCGCGTCATCGCCGTAGCTGTAGTGCTGGTACTGGACGGTCAGGAAGACATCGTCGCGGAAGCGGTAGCGGAGCCCAGCACCGAGGAGGCTCTCGCTGTCGTCGGTAACGAAGCGGCCGGGGAAGTCGCGGACGTCGTTGAAGTTCTCGAGTTGGGGCACGTAGTCGTTGCCGGACGAGGACCGGGTCTTCGCGCCAAGGAGAACATCGAGGCGGTCGTAGACCTCAGCAGAGAGGCCCACCTCGATGAGGAACGAGGTCAGGTCTACGGTCTCGAACTGGTTGCCGCCGCGCGAGGTGCTTTCGAACTGGAGGCCGAGCGACGCCCCAATGTCGCGGCCAAGGCTCGCGAGGGACCCGATGGCCACGTCCGCCTCGGCACGCACGAGAGCGAAGTCCTTCAACTCCTCGGTGCCCTGGCCCCGAATCTCCTGAAGGAGTGCGACGAGCAGCCCACCTTGCACAGCACTCGCCTCTGGCATGTAGTCCGCATCGAGGCGGACGCCTCGCCGGTTGGGGGTGGCGGTGCCGTAGGGCAACACGTTGTTGTAGCGCGGGTCGTAGGCCACCAACTGGGTGGACTCCGTGTTGGTCGTGTACAGCCCCCGGTCTCGCGACAGATCGAACAGCCCAGCCCCCCGAAGCGCCCGGTCGTTGCCGATGCGGTTGAACTGGCTGAGCGCCCGGGTGTAGTCGATGCGCTTGCTCTGAGCGGCGGTGCTGAAGAAATCCGGACCGACGTTGACGAAGTGGAGACCTGCATTCACACCGGTCTGCTTGAGGTTCGCCTCGGCGCCGATCTGGAAGAAGGTGTCGCGCTCACGCAGCAACACGTTCTGCATGTCCTCGCCGCCATCTTCGCCACCGCCTTCGACTTGCTCCGCCGTCTTCGCGATGGACTGACCGCCTTCGCCTACGATGGAGAACGCGAGGCCATCTCCGTCAAGGATCGCCAGGGTCCCATCGAGGGTGAGGACGTGATTGCGGAGCCCGCTGTTGGCATTGCCTGAATCGAGGTCATCCCAGGTGCTCGCCAGGTTGACACCGAGGCGGGCCTGAGCACCCGTCGGCCCGAGCGGCACGCTCGTCAGGCCAACACGACCACCGCCGATCAGCCGCGTGGGCGTGTCCTGGAAGTTGGTGGGCTGGAGTCGCGCGATGAACGACCGGATGTCCAGCGTCTGGATGGCCTGATCGAAGTCAAGGCCGAAGTCCACGCTGCCGCCCTGGAAGCGGCGGGTGTTGCGCCCGGTGTAGAACTTTTCGTACTCCACGACCTCGCGAAGCGGTGAGAAGACCTCGGCCGGGTTGATGTCGCCGTCCGCCTCGGGGAGGTAGACGGTGAACGGGGTGAGGGCGTAGTCCATGTCACCGAGGCGGTACTCGATGACATTGGCGACCACGCCACGCGCCCACAATTCGCGAACCTCCACCGTCACGCCGGAGCCGAAGAAGCCGCCGAACTCGTTTCGCAGACGGATGGTGCCTTGCACCTCGGTCACGCGGTTGGGCTGCGCATTGACCTCCAGATCCAGCACGAACTCGCCATCGGCGAGCGTCTCGGCGGAGGTCGTGTCCGTGTCGAGGAGCGTGCCCCCGAGGTCGGTCTCTTGGATGAACGCACGACCGAGGCCGTTGAACCGGACGCCGGGTCCTTCTTCTTCTTCGGGAGGACCACCTTCCGCGTCTTGGGCGAGGGCGGCTGTGGGGGCAAGCCCGACCAAAAGGGCGAGGCCGCAGTGGAGGAGATGCCGATGCATGGGCACGGAGGGGCGAGAGGAGATCGCGCAGGGACGCGCGGTGTCCGCCTCGGTGGGTGGGAGGAGGACCGAGGCGGAGAGAGTCAGAGGGAAGACGATGTCGCGGAGCCCATCGCGCTAGAAGAAGATCTTGAGCTCGAGGGTCGTCTCATGCCCGGCGGTGGCGTCCACCGGGAAGCTGCGGTCCTCAAAGTCGATCCACCGCTGGCGGAAGTAGAGGCCCGCGTTGGGCGCCAGCGTCCAGTCGAACCCGACGCCGATGCCGGTCGCGAGTTGATCGCGGGGTTCGCCGGTCGTCTCGGAGATCTCGGTGAACTGGCCGCCGCGCGCGTTCTCGATGCCCAGGTAGCCCGTGAGGATGAAGCGGTCCGTCAGGCCGACGTAGGCATCGAACTCGTGGTACTGGGTGAACAAGTAGGTGTCATCGTCGCGCGGGACGATCTGCGCCGTGGGGTTGGCGGAACCGAAGCTGCCGAGGTAGAAGAGGTACACCGGGCGGTCCACCACGCGAAGGGCCGTCTTGGCCTGGATGTCCACGGCGTGGTAGTACTTCCGGTTGGTCGCGAAGCCCGTCACCGGGTCCACATCGGTCAGCGGGACCCGCTCGAAGGCGCCTCGGAAGAACGAGAACTTGCGTCCCAGCGGTCCGAACTGCGTCGCGCAGACGGCGTCGGCGGGGAACGGGTTGTACACCCGAGACATCGCGAGACCGTTGATCCGGTGCACGTACGACATCTCCGTCGTGGTCGGTGCGAGTTCGTGGGCCAGCCCCCAGCCCACGGCGAACTTGGCAGCCCCCGCGTTGACGGCGGTGTTGACGTTGATGCCGCGCCGGTTGTGGGCGAGCTGGTTGACCTGCGTCAGCAGCCCTCCGACGGAGGCCGCGCCCGCGGGTGCCGCGCACCCCGGCTCGATCTGGAGATCGGGGTTGTTGTTGGTCGCGATCTCGCCGTTCTCATTGAAGAAGTGGCGCCCCACCTGATAGACCTGCACGTCCAGCGGAAGGCGCGTGAGATCCGCCGGTGCCTGCGCGCGAAGCATGAGCGCCTCGCCCCACTCGGTATCGAACGTGGGGCTCTCGAAGAGGCTCGCGCCGAACTCGCCGTCCACCTGGACGCCGCCGAGCGTGGAGGCCACCTGGGCCGTGTGGACTTGATACTGACGACGGTCGCCGGAGAGGCTATCGAGCGTTCGGTAACTCGTGAGGGTGTTGAGGGCGAGGTTGAGATCGCTCCCGAAGTCCCTCGCGATGCGTCCCCCTGTGATGAACGAGGGCAGCGCATCCGCGTCTCCGCTCAGACCGATGTACACCGGCGTGTCGCCGGGCTCGCCGGGTGCAGGCTCCGTGAGTGCATTCGGCAGCCCACCGTTGGGCTGCGTCTTGCCCCAGAAGGCATCGAAGGAAACGTCTCCAGGGAGGCCCCCGCCGTTGAGGATGAGGCCCTGGAAGGCCTGGAAGTTCCAGCGGGCGTCGCCCGGGTTGGCCTGGCCTGTTTCAAAGTAGTTCTGGTACTTGTCCTCACCATCCACGCCTTCCCACGGCGTCCGATCAAAGATCGAGAAGCGGTCCAGCACCTGATACACGCCGATGGTGAACGGGCTCAGGTTGTACCAGTGGATGCCACCGGCCCGCACGCCGAACGAGCCCGCCTCGGTGCGGAAGTTGCCGTAGAAGTTGATCCCGAGGTTGAGCGTGACCGTGTTGTTCTCGATGCCCTGCCCGTCGTACGGGGTAAAGACGAAGACCTCGGTGCCAAAGCTGGACCGGCCGTTGGGCCGTCCGAGCGCCGTCACGGAGAGCATCGGCTCGCGATAGCCGTCTCCCACGCCATAGGCCCGCTCAAAGGGCTCCAGGTTGGGGTAGGGCTCCGTGAGTGTCCGGCCGTAGCCGAAGAAGCGGTAGTAGCCGAAGACGGTCAGCGGGACCGAGCGCGGGCGCAGATTCTCCGTCGTGTCGCGGAAGACCGAGGCGGTGTCCAGAAGCGCGAGGTCCTCTGGCTCCATCTCGCGGAGCAGGGCGTCCCAGAGCGAATCCCGCGAGGCGGTATCCGTGGGATCCACCACCATCTCGCCGAACGAGGCAGCAGGATCCGGCGTCGTCTCGAGGTGGACCGATTCCGCGAGCCCCTCGAAGGGCTGTGCACCAACCGAGGGGGCGAGGAGCAAGGCGGCACCGAGGAGGGCCGCCCACCGCGCCGTGTGGGAAGAGAGGGTGTCCGGGAGCGCCATGGGAAGCAAAACGGAGAAGGGGGCGCCCCAAGCACCAGAGGGCTCGGGGCGCCGACCCGGGTCAGGGTTAGCGGACGACGGTCAGGCGGGTCGTCGCGATGCCCGCCTCGGTCTGGACGCGGACGAGGTAGGTGCCCGGCGTGAGGGTGCCCGATGGCACACCGAGGCGGACCGATCCGGCGGCCTGCTCACCGTCGGCCAG
>JBCCPW010000160.1:0-7575 GCA_039024735.1 Bacteroidota bacterium | reverse complement strand
TGACACCGAGGCGGGTGCTGCTGCTCATCGGGGTGGACAACGGGACGCTCTTCGCGTTCGGCCGTGACTCGTACGCAAGCGAGGTCGTCCGCATCGCGGGAGGCAACAACGCGACGGACGGGGTCCCGGGGGATGCGGCGCAGCCCGCCGTGGAGTCCATCCTCGCGGCTCCGCCCGACGTGATTTTGGTGGCGGGAGATGGGGACGTGCGCGCCCGCCTCGTGGATGCGGTGCCTGCTCTCGCGGTGCTTCCGGCGGTGCAGGAAGGGCGCGTCTACGCCGTCCACGCGGATCACATCTTGCGTCCGGGGCCTCGAACGGTGCTCGCGCTGGAGGCCATCGCGCGGCGGCTGCACCCGGAGGTCTTCGCGGACGGGGCCGCGTGAGGCCGCGTACTCTCGCCGTGAGCGTCGCGCTCGGGATCGTGGGCGCGGCGGCGTTCCTCGCCGAGGTGTTCATCGGTCCGGCGGACCTCACGCCGTCTCAGGTCTGGGCGGCGGTGACCGGGCGGGGCACCGAGGCGGAAACGGCCATCGTGTGGCAGCTCCGCGTGACTCGGGCTCTCCTCGCGATGGCGGTCGGCGGGGGGCTCGCGGTGGTCGGCGTCGCGATGCAGGCGCTGGTGCGGAATCCGCTCGCGGAGCCGTACGTCCTCGGTGCGAGCGGTGGCGCGAGCGCGGGGGCGGCGTTGTTCTACCTCGGGTTCGTCCCGCCGGTCGTCGCCAAGGCGGTCTCGATGCCGGTCGCGGCGGTGATCGGAAGCTGGCTGGCGCTGGCGTTCGTGTTCCTCGTCGCGCGGCAGGGCCCGAGGCTGTCCACGGCGCGGCTGCTGCTGGCGGGCGTCGCGGTGTCGGCGCTGCTGGGGTCGGTGACGGCGTTCGTGACCTTCGCAAGCCCGGAGCCCGACAAGCTGCGCGCGGTGCTGTTCTGGCTGCTCGGGTCGGTGGCCGGGGCGGAGTGGCCGGGCGTGGGCGTGGCGCTCGGCGTGTCCCTCCTCGGTGCGGGGGTGCTGTGGGCGCTGGCCCGCCCGCTGGATCTCTTCGCGACGGGCGAGGAGCCTGCGCTCGCGCTCGGCGTGAACGTGGAGACGCTGAAGCGGGGGCTGCTCGCGCTCTCGGCCGTGGTGACGGGCGTTCTCGTGGCGGAGTCTGGGCTGGTGGGGTTCGTGGGGCTCATCGTGCCGCACGCGGTCCGGCTGGCGACGGGGCCGGGGCACCGGCGGCTCGTGCCGCTGGCCTTCGCGGGAGGCGCGGTCTTCCTGATGCTGGCCGATCTCCTCGCGCGGACGGTGCTGGGTGGGCAGGAACTGCCCGTTGGCGTGGTGACGGCGCTCTGCGGGGTGCCGTTCTTCCTCCTGCTGCTGCGCCGGTCCGACGCCGACCGGATGGTCTGAGTCCGCCTCGGTGCTCCCCCCTTGGCACCGAGGCGGGGAGAGACGCGGGGTATGTCTAGGGGTGCTCTACCCCAACGACGATGACGGCACCCGGATGTGCCCCGGATAGGGCCTTCTCCGCCTCAGGCACGAGCGGAAGCAGATCAGAGTACGTCGTGCCAGTCACCTCCAGAACCACAACGGCGAGGTCATGGGCCTCGATGTTTTGCTAATGGCGCAGTCCTTTGTCTACGGTCAGAAGTGCATCGAAGTCCGATTCTGCCGCACGGAGCAAATCTCCGTTCTTCAATCCGGTCCACCCACGGTACCGCACAGTTTCGACGGCGAACGGGGCAGAAAACGCCAGCCGCAGCTTCTCCGGGATACTCTCGTCCAACAGCACGCGGACCCGTTCAGGCATCGGCTCCGACGAGAGCTTCTTCTGACAGCGCGAGGAAGGCGACGGCTTGCTCGCGCTTTACGGTGGGGAAGTCGTCAAGGAACTCGTCGAGCGAGACGCCAGAGGCGAGATGGTCCATGAGCGTGTGGACCGGAACGCGGGTGCCGACGAAGACCGTCGTGCCGCTCATGATGTCGGGATCGGAGTGGTAGACCTCGTGGGGCTTCATCGGGATGCAGGCTGATTCGCCCCGTCAACGCCCTCGACACCCTTCCGATCCAGCACAGCGCGGTTGCGGTGGAACAGAAGGCGGCTCACCCGCGAAGGGCAGTGACCGCTGGCGGTGGTTCGGAGCGCAGGATACGCCGATGGCTGGACAATGCGAGGACGCCAGAGTCCTTCGTCGGCAGGTAGCCGCAGGCTATGCAGCCGTGTCTAAAATGGAGTGTCTAGATCTTCGCCTAAGGGCATGTTTTTTTCTTCGTTCAGAAGGAGGTGCTTGGCCCGTTCTATAAGTTCGTCGAAAGTGATGATCTCTGGATTCCTTAAGTTGCGGCGAAACAGTTCAAACGAGGTGCGCTTGGCAACTGAGTCAAGCTGAGTCGTCGTTCCTATGATGAGGATGCCCTTAGGCGAAACGGTGTGAATCTGCTCTGGGTCAAGCCTCTCCCGATTCTCGTCGTCGCGGGTGCCGTGTATCTCCCAGTTCCGGCAGTTCGATTGGAGTTGAGCAACGCCGCCAGCTAGGTGGCCGCAGATCATATGAGCGCGTTGGCGGTACGGCGTCTCAGCAATCAGCTTGGTAGAGGGCTTCTTGATCTCCACGAGCACTGTAAAGCTGTGCTCAGCTTTTGAGGCCGTCAAAAAGTCTCCTCTTTGCTCGCCCCGGCCCGCGAGGTGCTTCCCCATGTAGTGCGGCTGAGTCTCGACGGTGCCTAGGAACTGATAACTCAATCCGTAGCCAAAAATTCAGTTATTGGACTCGAAGAAGTCCTGCCAATCGGCTTCAATCCAGTCGTCAGCTTCGAGGTGCTGCTCGAAGCTCCGAACTGCTTGGGCCCTTAACTCGCGGAGTTTGGTTAGGGCCACCGCGCGGAATAAGTTGGGATGGATTGCACTGAGCGCATCCCATAAATCATCGCTGGCCACGCTCAGTATCTCTGAGATCACATCTCGCGCTCGACCTTTAACAAGAACAGCCTCGCCCTCTTTCGCAACGACAAGGCTGCCGTCATCCTTAGGTATGCCTTCCGAGGTCAGCGCGTAGAGGCGGTGTAGCTCCTGATAGAGTTGATGCGTTTGTGCCGCGTTTAGGCCCAACCGCACCTCCTGTCCAGATTTCAGACGGACAAGATTGAATGCTTCTACGTCCTCCCAAGGCTCTTTTGACGTGTGACGCTTCTGATGATGAAGCGTGGCCTTGACCCACGCAACCTCGCTGTGAGCGTTGTCAACCAATTCAGCTCTGAGAATGCGTCGCGTTCGGGCCGCGTCAGGGTCCTGCGGCGGTTCCAGCCAGATGTCTTCCACCTGAGCCGTCTTGTTTGACGTGCTGCGGACGTTGTAGGAGTGAGCCATAACGTGCGGTCATCTCTATCTCGGTAGGCAGCATAACAAGTATTGGTGGTCGTAGGGAATCACTACATGGGATGGTTCCTTTCGAAATGTAGTGAATCTTCAGACCGCCTACCCCGTCCGCCTCGGTCCCGAGGCGGGGGGAGTCACGGTGAAAGGCACGGGGCAGCGCAGGAGAGTGCACGGGCGCAGCGTATCCTGCGGTGCGCGTCGGCCGGACCGTCGCTCCGCTCGCGGAGAGGAAAGTCCGGACACCGATGGGCACCCCGCTCTGCGAAAGCGGAGGCGTCTCGCGAGGCTCCGCCGACCGAGGCGACGGCACGTGCAACAGAGAACAGACCCGCCGATGGTCCCTTGGGACACAGGTGAGGGGTGAAACGGTGGGGTAAGAGCCCACCAGCGCGCTCGGGCGACCGGCGCGGCTGGGCAAACCCCGGGGGGTGCAAGGCCACGCAGCGCTCCCGCCGCCTCGGTGGCGACGGACGGCCCGTCCGATGAGCGCGGGTAGGCCGCGCAGATAGATGACGGTCCAGGTCCGCGAGGACCGGACAGAATCCGGCTTACAGGCCGATGCGCACCCGCGGCGCTCGGGGCTCCGGCCTCGGGCGCCGCGCGCGTTTCGGTAGGTCCGTGAACGCACCGAGGCCGCCCCGGTCATCGGGACGGCCTCGCAGTCGCGGATGCGACAGGTCGGTTACTCGCTCTCGGCTGGAGCGGCGTCTCCACCCTGAGCCGGCGCGGCAGCATCGGGTGCGGGGGCGGCCGGAAGCTCCGTCGCGGGAGGCGTGACGGGGAGGCTGCCCGCTTCCTCCGCAGCCTGCTCGAACGCGGCCGGGTCTGTGTTCTCCGTCGTCCCGGTGAAGAACGTCGTGATGACGGAGAGGAAGAGGAAGGCGCCGCCGAGCGCCCACGTCACCTTCTCGAGGAGGTCCGGGGCTTGCCGGGCGCCCAGGATCTGGGTCGTCTGGCCGCCCGCGATGCCGGAGAGACCGCCGCCCTTCCCGCTCTGGAGAAGCACGACGACCGACATCATGATGGCGATCAGGAGGATGATGACGATGAGGAAGATGAACATCGCGGGTCGCAGTCGAGAAACGGCAAGCTACGGCGTCAGTCGGGGGGACCCTCGCGCGAGAGTGCGTGAAGACGCGAGGGTATCCGCCTCGGTGCGTTCGGGGAGGCACCGAGGCGGGAATCGTCAGCGGTCGGCGGTCCGCCGTCTGCGGTCGCCCCTAGTCGTCGTAGTTGTCAATCTGGGCGCGCTGGAGCCCGCCGGAGAAGTCGATGTAGCAGGTCTTGGTCTCGGTGTAGAAGTCGTAGACCTCCCAGCCGCCCTCGCGGTGACCGTTGCCCGTCGCCTTCACACCTCCGAAGCTCATGTGCGCCTCGGCGCCGATGGTCGGCCCGTTGATGTACGTGATGCCCGCGTCGATGTCGCGCAGCGCCCGGAAGGCGCGGGCCACGTCGTTGGTGTAGACCGCCGAGGAGAGACCGTACTCGATGTCGTTGGCGACCGAGATCGCCTCGTCGAACGAGGACACCTTGATCACGCTCAGGACCGGGCCGAAGATCTCCTCGCGGGCCACGCGCATGTCGCGAGTGACGCCCGTGAAAAGGGTCGGCTGGAAGAAGTAGCCATCGTCCAGGCCGTCGCCCGAGGCGCGCTCACCGCCCATCGCGATGGTGGCACCGTCGGCACGCGCCACGTCCATGTAGCTCGTCACCTTGTCCAGTGCCTTCTGGTTGATGAGCGGGCCCATCTCGGTGCCGTCGTCGTTGCCGTACCCGAGGCGGAGCGTGCTGGCCTTGTCGATGATCCGCTGCACCAGTTCGTCGTGCACGTCCTCGTGGACGATCAGCCGCGAGGTGGCCGTGCAGCGCTGGCCCGTCGTGCCGTAGGCGCCCCAGATGAGGCCCTCCATCGCGAGGTCCAGGTCGGCGTCCTCCATCACGACGGCCGGGTTCTTCCCACCCATTTCCAGGCTGACACGCGCGTGACGAGCGGCTGCGAGCGCGGAGATCCGCGCGCCGGTCTCGCTGGATCCGGTGAACGAGATCGCGGCCACGTCGGGGTGCTCCACGATGTGTTGGCCCGTTGCGCCCGCGCCCTGGACGAGGTTGACCACGCCCGGCGGCACGCCCGCGTCTTCGAGGACCTTCACGAGCAGCATCCCGCTGTAGGGCGCGTCCTCGGAGGGCTTGAACACGACCGTGTTGCCGCTCAGGATGGCGGGAAACATCTTCCACGTCGGCACCGCGACGGGGAAGTTCCACGCCGTGATGAGGCCGCACACGCCGATGGGGCGCCGGACGGTCATGTTGAACTTGTTGTTCATCTCCGACGGGACCGTGTGGCCGAAGAGCTGGCGGCCCATCGTCATGGCGTAGTAGGCCGTGTCGATGGCCTCCTGCACGTCGCCCTTGGTCTCGAAGTGCGGCTTGCCCATCTCGCGCGTCATCGCGTGCGCGATCTCGGACTTGCGCTCGGTCATGAGGTCGCCGACGCGCTTGAGGATCTCGCCGCGCTTGGGCGCGGGCATCAGGCTCCACTCGCGAAACGCAGCCGAGGCGGCGGCCACGGCTGCCGCCACATCGTCGGCGCCCGAGGCGGGGAAATGCCCGATGAGATCGGAGGTGCGGGCGGGGTTGCGGCTTTCGAAGGTCTCGCCGGAGGCGGCAGCGACCCACTCGCCGCCGATGTAGTTCTTGAACGTCTCGGCCATGGGGAAGTCCTGCAGGAGGGGGGAGGAACGTGCGTGACGCGAAGGTACCGGGAGCCCTTCCAGCGCACCGCTGCCCGGCTCATTCTCCGCTCAGGGTTCGCCGACTCTCTCCGCCTCGGTCCCTCGGGGCCCGCACCGAGGCGGGCGAGCCCAGGAGAAGCACCCGGTGATGACGCCGAGCGGCGGCACGGCCGCGACAGTCGTTCCGGGTATCCCGTTGACCCTGAGTAGCTTGCGCGCGTCATCTGAGGCCCTCCGCGTCCCGTGCATCGATTCCTGAGCGTGCTCCTGGCGCTCGTCGCGTCTCCCGCCGTGGGGCAGCCCGAGGACCCGTGGGTGTTCGACCGGATCTACAGCGGCGACGGGCTCTCGCACAACTCGGTCTACGCCATCCACCAGGACCGAGACGGGTTCATGTGGTTCGGCACCCTCGACGGCCTCAATCGCTACGACGGCTACGAGTTCGTCGTCCACCGACACGACCCGGCCGACTCGACCAGCCTGTCGCACAACGTCGTCACCGTCTTCCACGAAGACCCGGACGGCACGCTCTGGGTCGGCACGGGCGGAGGCCTGAACCGCCTCGGTGCGGATACGACAGCGTTCCGACGCTACGCGCTGTTCCCCGATCGCCCCGGCGAACCGTGGGTCGGCGACATCGAGCGAGATCCCCGAGGCACGCTCTGGGTGTCCGCGGGCGACAACCTGTACTGGTACGACGAGCCACGCGACCAGATGGTGACCGATGCCACCCTGAGCGGGGGCATGAGGGCGCTGCGCCCCGGGCCCGACGATGACCTGTGGGTGCTGCGCTTGGACGAGGGCACGGCAGAGCGGTCGCTGTGTCGCATCGACGCGAGCGCGAGGGGCGTGCGCGACTGTTCCAGACTGATCGGTGCATGGGGGGCCGTGTCCGAGTTCTTGATGGACCCCGATGGCTCGGTGTGGTTCGATCACACGGGGCGCGCGATCAAGACCAACGGCACCCTGGCTCCCTCCGGGCCTGTCGCCGACTACCGGGCACCCGCGATCCGGAGGCTCAACGATGGCACCCGCGTCATCGGATCTGCGGGGGACGGGATCTACCGCTGTCGGGATGCGAGCCCCTGTGTACAGTCTCTCATCGACCCGAGGCGGCCCACGTGGCTCCACAACTACGTCCGCTCGTTGTACCAAGACCGCGCGGGGGGGCTGTGGGTCGGGACCTACGGGGGCGTGTACCGCCGCGACCCCAACCGAAAGCCGTTCCGCGTTCATCGGCACGATCCGGCGGAGTCCGCCGACGCACGCGACGATGCGAGCGTGAACGCGATTTCCGCCCTCGCGAGGACCTCGAACGGGACCCTGTGGGTGGGCACCTTCGGGAATGGCCTCAGCCGCCTCGACGAGGCCACGGGGATGTTGACAACGGAGCCCTCTTGGTCGCCTCGCCTCGGTACGGTGATCTGGGACCTGATGGTCCGGAAAGACGGATCGCTGTGGGCGGGCACCGATCGGGGACTCGT
>JBCCPW010000159.1:0-7592 GCA_039024735.1 Bacteroidota bacterium | reverse complement strand
CTCGCAGAGTATCCCGGCTACGGCGGGAGGCCCGGTTCTCCCACCGAGGCGGTCCTCGTGGAGGATGCCGTGCGCACGCTGCGAACGGTCGCCGAGGCGTACCCGGGTCCGCTGGTGGTCTGGGGCGAGTCGCTCGGGGCGGGCGTGGCGGCGGCGGCCGTCGCGGAGGCGGGCGACCTCGTAGACGGCGTGGTGCTGCTCACGCCGTGGGACTCTCTCGTGGAGACCGCACAGCGGGCGTACCCGTGGCTCCCGGTGCGGTGGCTCCTCCGGGATCGGTACGACTCCGTCGCCAACCTCTCAGCATTCGACGGGCCAGTGGCTGTGGCGGTCGCCGAGGCGGACCGCGTGCTCCCGGCGGAACGTGGCCTCGCGCTGTTCGAGGCGCTGGACGAGCCGAAGCGCCTCTGGACCTTCGAGGGCGCCGGGCATAACTCGTGGCCGACGGACCCGGCCGAGGCGTGGTGGGACGAGGTGCTGGCGTTCGTGCTCGGCCCGTGACGCTCTCCCCGCCTCGGTACCGAGGCGGGAACGTGGTCAGGTGGCGTCAGGGCTCGCGCTAGACTCAGCCGGAGGCGGCGCCGGAGAAGCACTCAATCTCGTTGCCGTCCCAGCGAACGATGGCGGGGAACAGGTTGGCCTGGTTGACTTCGCACACCGTGAACCCGACCTCGCGGCCTTGCTTCTCGGCCCGGAACTCCAGCATCTGCCCGTCTTCCACGGGGAGTTCGAGCCCGCGAGAGCCTCCCGGCGGAACGAGGGTGTCCTCGTCCGGCGACTCGTCGGGGCCGACGATGTCGGTGCTCTCGTCGTCGTCGTTGAACAACGTGAAGCCCATCAGGTCGTCGCCTGCGCTGTCGCACGAGCTGAAGAGGAGGAAGCCCGCGACGAGGGGCAGCACGAGAAAGGGGAAGGGCCGACGTGGCATGACGAGAGGGGGGAGGGGAAGTAGGGACGCGACAGAGCCAACCCGGCCCTATGACCTGGGTTCCTATGACCTTCGCCGCCCCTCTCCGCCTCGGTACCGAGGCGGAGACACCGGACTACGCCGCGCCGTCGCCGCCGACGGGCACGTGGTCCGGCACCGCATCGACGCTCTCGCGGAACTCTCTCGCGACGTGCGCCACCACATCCGGCAGGCGCTTGCTCCTCGCGAAGGCCGCGCGCTGACGGTCGGAACTGGTGCCCGCGTCGATGTGGCCGGGGATGGCGGCGAGGTGGGGGCCGCACCCGAGGCGGTCCGCGATGGGCTGCATCTGCTCCACCAACTGCGGGATGAGGTCCCGGAGCGGGCCGTTGTCCCCATCGTTGGTCGAGATCACGTCCGCGTCCAGGCCGTGGCGGGTGGCGCGCCACTTGTTCTCGCGGACGATCCACGGCTGGAGCACCGGCATCGTCACGCCCGCGTCGTAGCGCTCGTCCAGCGCGACGACGAGCGTCTGCACCAGCGCCACGAGGCTCGCGAGTTCGTGCATCGTGCTCGGCGCATCGCAGATGCGGATCTCCAGCGTCCCGAAGCCGGGGTGCGGGCGGATGTCCCACCAGATCTCGCGGATCGTCTCGATGGCGCGGGCGCGGACGAGCGTGTTCATGAAGCGCTGGAACTCGCCGTAGTTGCTCAGCCGGTACGGGAGTCCCGCCGTCGGCATCCCCTCGAAGATCTTCGTGCGGCAGGAAGCCAGCCCGGTGTCCTCGAAGTCGATAAACGGCGAGGACGCACTCAGCGCGAGCAGGTGCGGGAGGTACGAGCAGAGCGCGTTGCTCACCGCGATGGCCTTCTCGCCCGAGGACAGCCCCACGTGGACGTGGAGGCCGTAGATCAGCAGCCGCCGGGCGGGCCACTGGATGCGGTCCACGAGGTGCTGGTAGCGATCGTTCGGGAAGATCTTCTGATCGCGCCACTGACCGAACGGGTGCGTCCCGGCGCTCGCGAGGGTGAAGCCGAGTTCGTCGCTCAAGTCGTAGACCTGCCGGATGGAGGTCGCGAGGTCCGCCATGGCCTCGTCCACCGTGGTGCAGACGCCCGTGATGACCTCGATGGTGGACTGCGTCAGTTCCTGCTTGACGTGGTCGAGCGCGCCGTCCACCTCGGCGAGCCGCTCCAGAATCTGGACGGACCCCTGGTGCAGGTTGTACGACTGCGGGTCCACGACCTGAAGCTCGATCTCGACGCCGATGGTCGGGTTCGGCGATCCGTTGAAGGGGATCTTGGCGGGGGCGTCGAGGCGGGCGTTGTCGAGGGTCGAGACGTCCATCGGAGAGCGCGATGCAGGGAGGCGCGGGCGGGAAGCGGCAATATCCCGATGGTGCGAACCAATGGCAAACGGGCGGGTCGCCCCCGCCTCGGTGCGTCTGAGGGCTCCTGACAACAGCACCGAGGCGGGAGTCCCCGAACCTCGCCGCCTCGGGCGCGTCCCGGGCGCCATGACGGTCGCCCGCCCCCGCTCCCATGGCTGACGCCCCGGTCGGCTACCGCCAGCTGGTGCGCACGAACCGCAACGTGCGGCGGCTGTGGCTCGGCACTGTGGTGTCCCTCTTCGGCGACTGGTTCAACACGCTGGCGCTCTACCGCCTCGCGCTGGAGTTGACCGGCAGCGAGTTGGCCCTCGGCGGCGTGCTGCTGACGAAGCTCCTGCCCCTCGCCCTGGCCGCCCCCATCGCGGCGGCTCTGGTGGATCGGCTCAACCGCAAGCACGTCATGATCGGGGCCGATCTCCTGCGGGCGGTCATCGTGCTGGGGTTCCTGTTTGTCCGCGAGGCGAGCGATCTCTGGTTGCTCTACACCCTGGCGTTTGCCCAGATCGCCGTGAGCGCGGCGTTCGGCCCGGCCAAGAGCGCGGCGCTCCCCAACGTGTCGCGGAAGGGAGAACTGCTGACTGCGAACGCGCTGCTCTCCGCGTCGTGGAGCGTGATGCTGGCCGTGGGTGCGGCCGTTGGCGGACCCGCGGTGGACGTGTTCGGCACGGACACTGTGTTCATCCTCGATGCACTGACGTACCTCGTGAGTGCGGCGTTCATCGCGGGCATGACGATCCCGCAGGACCGAGCCGAGGCGGCGGGCGATTCGATCGTCGCGCAGGCGTGGCGGCAGTCGGCCGAGGGGATCCGGTACCTCCGGGAACACCCGCCCGTCTTCCGTTTGGCTCTCGCGAAGGCGACGTGGGCGCTCGGCGGCGGTGGGCTCATTCTTAGCCTCGCGCTCATCGGCGACCAACTCTTCCCGTCGGCGGGCACGACGGGGATCGGCGTGCTGTTCGCGGCGCGAGGGCTCGGGACGGGCATCGGGCCCATCGTGGCGCGGGCGGTCTTTCGCGATCCCAGCCGGTGGTTTCCCCTCCTCGGTGCGTTTGTGGCGGTCAGCGGGATCGGGTACGCAGTGATCGGCGCGATGCCGTGGGCGCCCGGCCTCGGTGCACTGCTGCTCGCGGCCGTCGTGGTGTTCGCGCACGCGACGAGCGGGGCCAACTGGGTGCTCTCCACGACGCTCCTCCAGATGACGGCCGAGGATCGCTACCGGGGCCGGGTGTTCACGGCCGACTGGCTGCTGCTGTCGGTCGTCGAGAGCGTGTCGATCCTCGCGGCCAGCCTGGCGCTGGAATGGGGTGCGGACCTGCGGGCGGTCGTGCTCGTCTTCGCAGGGGTGCAGGTGGCGGCAGGGGTCGTGTGGGTGGTGGGTCTCGCGCCGATCCATCGCCGGGGTGCTCGCGAGGACGGCTGACCTCTTCCGCCTCGGTACCGAGGCGGGCGGTCTAATGACACCTATCGGTGTTTGACGTGCCGCGCGTAGGTTACCGCTCTGTTCTCTGCACAGGAGGCCCTCCCCGCTCATGACCCGCCTTTCCCTCCTCCTCGCGCTAGCGCTCACTTTCGCTGCCCGTCCGGCACTCGCGCAAGACCTCCGCGAGGACGTCTACGTCACCAACGGGACCGTCAACGCCACCGCCCTGTCAGACGACGGGCAGACACTCTATATCGGTGGGGACTTTAGCAGACTCGGATCCTTCCTGAGTTCGGGCGCGCGGCTCTCGGAGGCTGACGGGAGTGCCCTGCCGGGCAACCTCGTCGTCAACGGGGACGTCCGGGCCTCCGCGCCAGACGGGTCCGGCGGTTTCTACATCGGCGGCGACTTCACCGAGGTCGGGGGCGTGCGAAGAATCCGCCTCGCGCGGATTCTCGCAGACGGTACGCTCGACGCAGCGTGGGCTCCCAGCGTCAACGGCCCGGTCATCGCCCTGGCAGTAGAAGGGGGGGTAGTCTATGCCGGAGGCTTCTTTACCTCCGCTGATGGGCAGAGCCGCAATCGCCTCGTCGCGTTCGACGCTACGACGGGCGCGGTGACGGCGTGGGACCCCAGCGCGGATAGTAGGGTGGACGCTCTAGCCGTCGACGGCGGCGTGGTCTACGTCGCGGGGGGCTTCACCTCCATCGGAGGACAGAGCCGTCTCCGCATCGCTGCGGTTGACGCCGCGACGGGCGCGGTGACGGCGTGGGACCCCAGCGCACAGAACGCGGTCCTCTCGCTGGCGGTAGCCGGCGGTGTGGTCTATGCCGGGGGCCAGTTCACCTCTGTCGGAGGACAGAGTCGCAATCGCATTGCCGCGCTCGACCCCGCGACCGGCGCGGCGACACCCTGGAATCCCGACGCAAACGACCAGATCAACACGCTCGCCGTTGATGGCGGTGTGGTCTACGCCGGAGGGGAATTCGCCTCCATCGGCGGGCAGAGCCGCAGCCGCATCGCCGCGATCGACGCTGCTACGGGCACGGCAACGGGGTGGGATCCAGGTGCGGACGACGCCGTCCTCGCGCTGGCGATCAGCAGCGGCGTAGTCTACTTTGCCGGAGACTTTACCTCCGTTGATGGAGAGCGTCGCCCCCGGATCGCCGCGGTTGACGTTGCATCGGGCGCCGCGACGGCGTTCGACCCCGGTGCGGACGACAGAGCGAATACCCTGGCAGTAGGCGGCGGCGCGGTCTACGCTGGGGGGCGTTTCGGCTCCGTCGGTGGGAAGAGCCGCGACCGCATCGCTGCGATTGACGTAACGACTGGAGAAGCAACAGCGTGGGACCCGGGTGCGGACGGCGCGATCTTCGCGCTGGCGGTAGGTGACGGCGTAGTCTACGCCGGAGGGGAGTTCGCCTCCATCGGCGGGCAGAGCCGTAGCCGTATCGCCGCAATTGACGTAGCGACTGGAGAAGCAACAGCCTGGGACCCCGGCGCGAATAGAAGGGTCATCGCCCTCGAGGTGGAGGGCGGGGTGGTCTACGCTGGCGGACGCTTCACCGCCATCAACGGGACGACTCGTATCCGTCTCGCTGCGATGGACGCCGCAACGGGCAACCTGACGGCATGGGCTCCGAGCGCAAACAAAGCGGTCAACGCGCTTGTGGTGCACGATGGAGCGATCTATGCCGGTGGGGACTTCGAGTCCGCCGGAGGACAGAGCCGGAATCGCCTCGCCGCGATTGACGCCTCCACTGGCGCCGCGACGGCATGGAATCCGGACGCGAACGGCACGGTCAGCGCGCTGGCGGTGGAAGGCAGTGTGGTCTATGCCGGAGGCTCCTTTGCGTCCGTCGGCGGGCAGAGCCGAAATCGCCTCGCGGCTGTCGACGCCGGGACCGGCAACGCGACCGCGTGGAATCCGAACGCGGACAGCCAAGTCAACGCGCTGGCGGTCGGGGGCGGCGTGCTCTACGCCGGGGGAAGCTTCACCTCCATCGGCGGGCAGGACCGCCGGGGCATCGCCGCCTTCCGCGTCCCGGTCACGCTCACTGCCCCTCTGGTGGGCGCCGAGGGCTACCGGATGCTCGCCCATCCTGGCGGCGGCACCGTAGACGACCTTCTCGGCAGCACCTACACCCAGGGCTACCCCGGCAGCGACGAGCCCTCGCGCGGCTTCTGCTCCGTCTACACCTACGCCGAGACCGCAGGTTCGTTCGCCGACGGCTACACCTGCGTGACCGGCGAGACCCAGACCCTCCCGCAGGGCACCGGCCTCCCCACCGAGACGGAGGATGGACTCCCGCAGACGCTGGAGGTGACGGGAAGTGCAGCGGACGCGCCCTTCTCAGCCTTCACCATCACCTACACCGACGGCGCGACCACGCCCGCCTTCGAGGAGGGCTGGAACCTCCTCGGAAACCCCCTCGCGGATGGGTTCGACTGGGACCTCGCTACGCGAAGCGCGAGCCTGCTGGAGACCGTCTACGTCTACGACCCGAATTACCTCGGCGGCGACTTCCGAAGCTGGACCCAGGGAGTGACGGGCGATCTTACGGACGGCATTGTGCCCGTGCTCCAGGGCTTCTTCGTCAAGGCGAACGCTCCCGGCGCGACACTATCGATCCCAGCCGAGGCAGTCGTCTCGCCCACGCCGCCGGTCTACGGCCGCACCGAGGCGGAGACGCCCGCCTCGGTGCGCTTCGAACTCTCGACTGTCACCGACGAAGGTGAAACACCCGTCTCGGCCACGTTCGTTGCCGCCACCGAGGAGGCCGCGCTCGGCGAGGACGCCACCGACGCCTACCGCCTCACGCCCGGTGCCTGGCCCCGCACCGTCCTCTCGACGCTGACCGACACCGAGGCGGGCGAGACCGTCCCCCTCGTCCTCAACGCGCTGCCCGCCGATGCCGAGGGCGAGATCACCGTCCCGGTGTCCGTCGCCGCCGAGGGCCACGCGGCGGGTCCGCTCGATCTCTCGGTCTCCGCCTCGGTGTGCCGGTGGGGCCGTTCGCGGCTCGCGAGGCCACGACGAGCTACGACTCCGGCGACCGCTTCGCGCTCGTGGTGACGCCCGCGCGGATCGTCTCCACCGAGGCGGGCGGCGAGCCGTTCGCGCTCGGCGCCGTGTCTCCGAACCCGACGCGGGGCGCGGCCGAGGTGTCGCTTTCGCTCCCCGAGGCGAGCGAGGTGACCGTCTCGGTGTTCGACGCGATGGGCCGGGAGGTCGGCTCGGTGCGGCAGGCCACGGCGGCGGGCTCTCACCGCCTCGGTGTGCCGGTGGGTGGTCTGGCGCCGGGCGTCTACGTGGTGCGCGTGGAGAGCCCGAGCGGCACCGCGACGCGCCGATTGACCGTCGTGCGGTAGCGGGGGAGAGGCCCGGCGGCTCGCTTGGCGGGGCGCTCCGCTGTCGTTCGGGTGCGCCCGCCTCGGTACCGAGGCGGGCGGCGCCGAGGCGGACCGGGACGTGGGCGCGCCACCGGCGCGCCCCTACGCGGTGGTTGCTCGGATCGGATGGACCGAGGCGGTCAAGGCGGCTTGTTTCCCGGAACCAGGAACCCGCCTCGGTGCGGAGGCGAGCCCCGAGGCGGCTGTTCCCTCGCGCGTGCGCGGTGCGGCTGTGGTTAACGTCCCGCTGCCCCTCCGCGCTCCCCGATGGCCGATCCGTCCGCTCCCGCCGCCTCGCCTCCTGCTGCCGACCCCGCGCCTCGGGACTGGCGGAAGCCCTGGACCTGGGTCCCGAGCCTCTACTTCGCCGAGGGCGTGCCCTACATGGTGGTGGCGGTGCTCTCGGTGCTGCTCTACAAGCGCCTGGGGCTGTCCAACACGGACATCGCGCTGTACACGAGTTGGCTCTACCTCCCGTGGG
>JBCCPW010000158.1:0-7597 GCA_039024735.1 Bacteroidota bacterium | reverse complement strand
GTCGACACGTCCGACGAGTGGATCCAGAGCCGCAGCGGGATCCGCGAGCGGCACTTCGCCGCCGACGGCGAGGCGACGAGCCACCTGTGCATCGCGGCGTCCGAGATGGCGATGGAGCGGGCAGGCATCGAGGCGACGGAGCTGGACCTGATCCTCATCGCGACCTCCAGCCCGGACTACCTCGTCCCGCCGGTCTCCAGCCAGATCCAGCACGCGCTCGGCGCGGAGTGCGGCGCGATGACGCTCGTCGTCGGTTGCACGGGGTTCGTGTACGGCCTCGTGACGGCGGAGCAGTTCATCAACACGGGCGCCTACCGGACGGTCTTGCTCGTCGGCGCGGAGACAATCTCAAACTACCTCGACATGACCGACCGCACGACGTGCGTGCTCTTCGGCGACGGTGCGGGGGCGGTCGTGTTGCAGGCGACGGACGTGGACTGCGGCACGCACGCCTTCGAGTTGGGATCCGACGGCGAGGGCGCCGAGGCGATCATCGCGCGGTCCCCGGGAACGGCCAACCCCGTCTCGCAGCGCGTCATCGACGAGCGCCTGCACTACCTGGAGATGAACGGCCGCGAGGTCTTCAAGTTTGCCACGCGCACGATGGGCCGGTCGCTGATGCGCGTGATGAGGGAGGCCGGGATGGGACCGGACGACATCGACCTGTTCATTCCCCACCAGGCCAACGCCCGCATCATCGAGTACGCCGCGAAGGAGTTCGGCCTCCCGGATGAGAAGGTGGTCATCAACGTGGACCGCTACGGCAACACCTCCGCCGCGAGCATCCCCATCGCGCTGAGCGAGGCGCTGGAGGCGGGCCGCGCGAAGCCGGGCGACACCCTCGCGTTCGTCGGCTTCGGCGCGGGGCTCACCTGGGCAACGAGCATCTTCACCCTCGGGCCGTTCGAGGCGCACACCCCCGCCCGCCTCGGTACCGTGGCGGACCAGCCGGAGGACGCGCAGCCGGAGCCCGCCGGTGACGGCGCGGCCGTGGATGTGGAGAGCGTGATCGGGCCGAGCGGCGAGGTTCAGGGGCTCATCGCTTAGGCGCGCGGCCCCGTGTGACCTCGGCGGCGCGAGGCGCGGCCTGGGGGGTGGACTCTCTCCGACCCTCCATGCCCCACCGATCCTCTTCCCTCGCGTTCGTCCTGCTTCTCGCGTTCGTGGCGACGGGGTGCACGTCGAGCTACTACGCCCACAGCGGCTACAGCAGCGCTCGCTACGACAGCCGTCCGTACGGCGGCGGGACCACCAGCGTCAGTGTTGCCTACGACGACTACGATTACTACGACGACGGCTACTACACGAACACCGCGTACGACTACGGCGGCTTCCACTACGCCTACCGTGACGCCTACTTGGAAGGCTACTACGACGGCTACTGGGACGGCCGGGCCTTCCCGGACTATGCGTGGGTCCGCCCGAACTACTACCGCCTCTGCGTGAGCGGACGGCCCGTCGTGCTGCACGTGGGGCGCGTCGCGGTCTTCCTCGGGCGCCGGGCGTACTTCGGCCACTGCGGCGCGCGCTACCTCTTCCGGCACGAGCGCTTCTTCCACGTCGGGCACTACTTCTCGTATCGATACCACCCGCGTGCCCATCGGCACGTCCGCGCCCGGTACCACCACGACCGCTTCCGCCGCGACCGCGTCCGCCGCTGGCGCGGAGAGCGCTACGACGACGGCAACCGCCGCTTCCGCGAGGAGCGTCGTGACCGCCGTACGGATCGGCGCAATGACCGCCGGGACGACCGGATCGACTCCCGGCGTGACCGCCGCGAGGATCGCCGCGACGACCGACGCGTCCGGGAGCGCTCCGAGCGCGACCGTCAGGTCCGAACCACCCGCGATGCCCGTCAGCGCGAGGCGCGGCAGCAGGAAGAACGGCGCCAGCGAGACGCGCGCGAGCGCCGGGACCGCCAACGCGAGACCGCCCGCCGAGCCGAGCGCCAGCGCGAGGCCCAGCGCGAGCGCTCACGCCGCGCTGAGCAAGAACGCGCCCGCCGAACGCAGGAACGTCGTGCGCAAGAGCGGCGCACACAAGAACGGCGGGCTCAGGAACGCCGCACGCAAGAACGCCGGGAAGCCCGGAGCCAGCGCGAGCGACGGGAGCGGACTACGCGGGAACGCAACAACCGCCAACGCGAGGCCCGCCAGCGCTCGTCTCGCAGCAACGAGCGCGCGCGCAGCAGCCGCGACCGAAGCAACGAACGCGCCCGCCGCGGCTCCTCTCGCGACCGGAGCGAGCGCCGCTCCTCCCGCCGAGGCGGCAACGACTGACACCCCCGCTCGCACTGGGTGAGCGAGCATCGACGCCTCCGACGACCGTCCCCGCACGTGTGCGGGCGAGTAGGTCGCCGGGGGCGTTTTGCGTTGTGTCTCTCCGTCTCGGTGATGGACGACGGATACGGATTCTGCGCCCTGATGTCGGGATGTGCCCCAGAGGACGACGGACCACAGACGACGGACATCGGGTGGTCTGTCGTCCGTGGTCTGTAGTCGCCGCCCGCCTCGGTGGCTGTTGGAACGCACCGAGGCGGGAGATCAGCGTGACGCGAGGCCCCGCAGGAGGTGCCAGACCGTGAGCGCCGCCAGCATCGCCGTCTGCCCGTCCCCATCGACCGACGGATTCATCTCCACCACCTCGAACGAGCCGAACGCCGTCGCGCGTCCGCACGCCTCGGCGGCGCGGAGCCAGAGCGCCAAGTCCATCCCGCCAACGCCCGGCGCGCTCACGCCCGGCGCCGCGCTCGCCGCGACTGCGTCCACATCGAACGAGGCCATCGCCGGACCCGGCGTCTCGCGCACGAGTCGGTCCACCGCCTCGGTGTCCAGGTCCTCGCGCCAGACCACGCGCCCGCCCCGCTCACGGACGAACCGCGCGTGGGCCGCCGCGACACGCCACGGATGCAGCCCCGCCACGGAGTACGACCGGACGCGCCCGGACGGATGCTCCAGCGCCTGCCGGAACGGCGACCCGGAGTGCCCGCCCGCGGGTGTGGTCTCGCGCACGTCCGCGTGAGCGTCCCAGTTGAGGACGTGGACCTCTCGCTCCGCCTCGATGTAGCCGAGCAGGTGTCCGAAGGCCGTCTCGTGCCCGCCCCCGAGCACGATCACGGCGCGATGCCCGAGGTGCGGCGCGACCGCACGCGCCAGCCGCTGCTGGTCGGCTTCCACGTCGCCCGAGACCGGCACGTCGCCGAGGTCTACGGTGCGCTCCAGCAGGCGGACGAACAGGTCGGAGGCCCGGGCGTCCGGCGTCATGCGGTAGAGCGCCTCCCGGATGGCGCGCGGCCCGTCGGCTGCACCGAGGCGGCCCCCGTTTCGCGCCACGCCCGCGTCGCTCGGGAAGCCGACCACGACCGCCTCGGTGTCCTCGCGGACCGAGGCGGCTCCGGCGAGCCAGTACCCGAGTCGGGGATCCTCGCGCGAGGTCTCGGGCGCCGCGACACCATGCGGGACGAGGCCGCTCACGCCGCCCACACCGTCTCCCCCGCATAGATCGTCCGCGCGATGGCGTCCGGGCGGAAGTCGTACATCCACGCGTCCACGCTCGGAGCGTCCACGAGAGCCACGTCAGCGGCGAAGCCCGGGAGCAACGAGCCGACGGTCTCGTGGAGGCGGAGCGCACGGGCCGCAACGGTCGTCGCGCCGCGAAGCACCGAGGCGGGCGTCATCCGCTGGCGCACGCACGCGGCCCACATCGCGAGCGGGAGGTCGCACACGGGCGCACTGCCGGGGTTGAAGTCCGTCGCGACGGCGAGGGGCACCCCGGCCTCACGGAGCGCCCGTGCCGGGAGGGGCGGCACGTCCAGCACGAGCGTCGCGAGGGGCAGACTGACCGCCACCGTGCCCGCCTCGGCCATCGCGCGGATGCTGGTCTTCGAGACGAACTCCAGGTGATCCGCACTCGCCGCGCCGACCTCGGCTGCGAGAGCGCCCCCACCCGTGTCGCTCAGTTGATCGGCGTGGAGGCGAGGCACGAGGCCCAGATCTCGCGAGACGGCGAACACGCGCCGCGCCTCGGTGGGGGTGAAGGCGCCCCGCTCCACGAACGCATCCGAGAACCGCGCGAGACCCTCCCGGGCGACGGCGGGCAGGATCTCGTGGCAAACGAGGTCCAGATAGCCCTCGCGGTCGTCGGCGAACTCCGGCGGGAGCGCGTGCGCCGCGAGGACCGTCGGGACGATCCGCTGCAGACGGGCCTCCGCGAGTGTGCGGTAGACCCGGAGTTGCTGGGTCTCGTCCGCGAACGAGAGCCCGTAGCCGCTCTTCGCCTCCACGGTCGTCACGCCTCGCGCCAGCATCCGGTCCAGCCGCGCCGCCGCCCGACCGAAGAGGTCCGCCTCGGTGGCCTCGCGCGTTGCCCGGACCGTCGACGCGATCCCGCCGCCCCGCCGCGCGATCTCCAGATACGGCGTCCCGCGCAGCTTCTCGACGAACTCCCCCGCGCGGTCGCCCCCGAAGGCGAGATGCGTGTGGCAATCCACGAGGCCCGGAATCGCGAGGCGCCCGTCGGCCGAGGTGCGCGGCTCGTCGGCGTAGCGCGAGGGGAGATCCAGCCGTCGTCCCACCCACTCGACGGTCCCCTCGCGCCAGACGAGCGCCGCGTCCTCGATCACGCCAATGTCGTCCGGGCCCGCCTCGGGCGGACACGTCGCGAGGCGGGCGATGTCGGTCAGGACGGGCACGGGGAGGAGGACGCCGGTGGGGACTCGGGACCGGCACCGAGGCGGGGAATCTAGCCGCTCGCCGCCTCGGTGCTCGGGCCCGGCGGTCGCGTCTCCCGCCTCGGTCGCTGACTGCGTACGCGGGCGGTACGCCATGCGGGAGCCTACGTCTGCACTCGCCGTACCTTGCTCCTGAGCACACCCGCGATGGTATCGCGCCCCGCCATGAGCCTCGGCCCCTGGGAGATCGGTCTCATCTTCCTCGTCATCCTCCTCGTCTTCGGCGCCAAGCGCATCCCCGAGATCGCGCGCGGCCTCGGCAAAGGCATCCGCGAGTTCAAGGACGCCACGAACGACATCAAGCAGGAACTCAACGTCGCCGACACGTCCCGGCAGGTCCAGCCCCCGCAGACGTACCAGCAGACGCCGTACACGCCGCCGCAGCAGCAGCCCGTGGCCCCGCCGCAGCAGGCCCCGCCGCAGCCGTCGGCCCCGCCGCACGCCGAGGGCCAGAGCCCGTCCGCCTAGCGCGAGGCCCGCAGTCACCGCGCTCCTCCCCTCCGCACCGAGGCGGAGACTCCCGCGCCCGTCCCTGCATGCTGATGTCCGCATGCCGTTCGGTCTCGGTGTGTGGCGGAGACCACAGACCACGGACGATAGACGCCCATCTGCTCGTGGTCCGTTGTCTGTGGTCCGTCGTCCTCTGGGGCACATCCCGACATCAGGGCGCAGAATCCGTGTGACAGGTCCGCCTGTCGCGCGAGGCGCCGCCGCGAGGGCGTGGTCGCCAACCCCAAGACCGCCGTCGTTCGACCACTGGGCGGGCCGTCACGGCACCCCGAGGCGAGGATCCGTCGTTCTGCCAGACCACGCGGGATCTCTCGCTCCGCCTCCCGGTGCGACCTTGTCCTCGTGCCGTCCACCAGCCCGCCCATGTCTTCTTCCATCGCCGACCTGCGTCAGACCTACGACAAAGGCCACCTCGACCGCGACGCCCTCCCCGACGCTCCGCTGCCTCTGTTTCTGTCGTGGTTCGAGGCCGCGCGCGAGGCGGGCGTGACGGAGCCCAACGCGATGGCCCTCGCGACGACCGACAGCCAGGGACACCCGTCAGCCCGGATTGTGCTCCTCAAGGGCGTCGACGAGCGCGGCTTCGCGTTTTACACCAACCTCCAGAGCCGCAAGTCCCGCGACATCGCCTCGACAGAGCGGGCCGCGCTCGTGTTCTGGTGGGAGGCCCTCGAACGGCAAATCCGCATCGAGGGCACCGTGGAGCCCGTGCCCGCCTCGGAGGCGGACGCCTACTTCGCGAGCCGCCCGCGCGGCAGCCAGCTCGGCGCTTGGGCGAGTCCGCAAAGCCGGGAGGTGGACACCCGCGAGACCCTCGATGAGCGGCTGGCCGAGGCGGAGCGCCAGTTCGGAGAGACCGTCCCGCGCCCACCGTTCTGGGGCGGCTGGCGGGTCGTGCCGGAGCGCGTCGAGTTCTGGCAGGGGCGCCCGAGCCGCCTCCATGACCGCTTTCTCTACGAACGCGACGGCAGCGCGTGGACGGTCGCCCGGTTGGCGCCCTGACACGTGGAATCAGCACCGCTCCTCACGCGTCCGCGACAAACCCTCCCCTGCTCTCCCATGACCCGACTCTCCCTCGCGCTGCTCGTGTTCGGCCTCGCGGCCTGCTCAGATCCCGATGCCCCCGTCTCGGAACCGCCCCCCCAGACCGACACAGCCGCCACCGACACGACCCTCGTGACCGCCGAGATGGCCGCCGCCCGCGCCCTTGGCGTCGGAGACGCTGCGCCCGACTTCGCGCTTCCCGACGTGGACGGCGAGACGGTCCGCCTCGGTGACGTGCTGGAGCAAGGCCCGGTCATCCTCACGTTCTACCGAGGCGCGTGGTGCCCCTACTGCAACACCCAGCTTCGCGACTACCAGCAGCGCCTCACGGAGATCGAGACCGAGGGCGCGACGCTCGTCGCCATCTCCCCGCAGCTTCCCGATTCGTCCATCGTGACGCAGACCGAGAACGAGTTGGCCTTTCCGGTCCTGAGCGACGTGGGCGGCGAGGTCTCGGACGCGTATGGCCTCACCTTCGAGGTGGAGGAGGGGACGCGCGACCGCTACCGGGCTATCGGCATCGACCTCGCAGAGGCGCACGGCACGCCCGGCGTGTGGGAGTTGCCCGTCCCGGGCACGTTCGTCATCGCGCCCGACGGGACGATCCGGTCCGCGTTCGTGGAGGCGGACTACACGCAACGCGCGAGCGTCCAGCAGATCCTCGACGCCCTGGCCGCCCTGTGACGCTCTCCGCCTCGGTCCGTCCGTAGCGTCACCGAGGCGGGGGCCGTCGCGGGAACGAGTCGGGGGTCTTCGAGGGTTGGACCATCGCCCGCCTCGCTTCCGATGCCACCGCTTCCCGACCACTACGCCACGCTCGGCGTGGCCGAGACCGCCTCCGCGAAGGAGATCAAAGCGGCGTATCGCAGGCTGGCGCAGCAGTACCACCCCGACCGTACCGGAGGCGACGCCGAGGCGGAGGAGCGCTTCAAGGAGGTCCAGTCTGCCTACGATGTCCTCGGCGACGCAGACAAGCGGAAGGCGTACGACCGCCAGCGGCGCGATCCGTTCGGGGGGATGGGCGGCCCGACCCCAGGCTTCGGCGGCGGCCCGTCCGGTGGCCCGTTCTACCGCGCGCCCGATGGCACCTACGTTCGTGTGGACGGCACGGGCGCAGGGCCCGGCGGCGGCTTCAGCTTCGATGAAGGCGGCGGTCTCGGAGACCTCTTCGGGCAGATGTTCGGCGGGGCGTTCGGCGGTGGTGGACCGCGTCGGGAAGGCTACCCGCGAGGCGGCCAGCGCACCGCGGGGCGCGACGTGGACGCCACGATGGAGTTGACCTTCGAGGAGGCGCTTCGAGGCGGGCCGTCGCAG
>JBCCPW010000157.1:0-7613 GCA_039024735.1 Bacteroidota bacterium | reverse complement strand
CGTCGCATCGCTAGGGCGCCGAACGGGTCGCGATGATCTCCAGCGCCGATTCGGCCGTCGCGCGAGCCGGATCGCCGGGCTCGGTGTTCGCGATGACTGTCTCAAACGCCTCTTGCGCCTGATCCGTCCGGCCGATCATCAACCGCCGCTGCCCGATGAAGAGGTTCGCGCCCGGATGCGTGGAGTCGGCCGCGAGGACGGCCTGCGCCTCGCGGATGGGACGCATGGGGTCCACGCCCTCGAAACCCGCCGCCTCGGCCAGCGCGATGCGGACATCGGGATCCTCGTTCAACTCCAGGCTGCGCTCCAGGCGCGTGACGGCCTCGTGGGCCCACAGCCGGCTCGCCTCGGGGTTGGACTCCTGCTCCTGGAACGCCGCCGTGAGGTAAAACCGCGCCGACTCGAAGAACCCGGCCGCATCGCCTTGAGCTTCGAAGGCATCGGCCTGGGCTTGCTGCGGATCGGGAAGCGGCGAGGGCCCGCCCTCGGGGAGAGGAGTGGTAGCGGCCGTGCCCGTGGCGGGAGGCGTGGCCGTGCCCGCGACCGACGCCTCTGGAGGCGGCGCGGCGCGGCGATCCCCGAACACCACCGTCAGCGCGTAGAGCGCGACCACGATGCCAATCGCCGTCCCGACGAACATCATCGCCTGGCGTCCAACATCCGACGGCGGACGCTCGCCCTTCGTCTCTTCCTCAGCGGCCGGGGGAGGCGCCGGTACCGCGTGTCGGCCGGAGAGAGCCATCAGCGGGGTGCCGCAGGCATTGCAGAAGCGGGCACCCGCAGGGTTGAGGTGTCCGCACGAGGCACAGGTCATCGAATCGGTCGGGGTCGCGGCGTCTGCCCTTTCGGCAGCCTCCACGGCGTGCTCCGCCTCGGTCCCTAGGCGGACGGGGACAGCGGTGGGGTCGAGGATGTGCCCGACGGGCGTGCCGCACAGGTCGCAGAGGGCGGCGCCTGGGCGGAGCGCCGCACCGCAGGAGCAGCAGGAGGTGGGATCGGAAGTCGGCATTCGGGGCCAACGGTGGAAGTCAACACATCGCGAGGCTCCCGTGCCTCTCGCGCAGTTCCAACGATCTCGCGAAGGGACGGGTCACTCGGGCGGAGGGATCAGAACACCCGTGGTCTCTGGGGCCAGGCCGCCGGGCTACTCGTGGGCGTCTTGCACGCGCCGCTTGAACTCGGCGGCGGGCCGAAACACGGGCAGCGTCCGGGCGGCGACAGGGACCGGCTGGTTGGTCCTCGGGTTCCGGGCGGTTCGGGCGGCGCGATGCTGCGCGCGGAAGGACCCGAACCCCCGAAGTTCCACTCCCTCCCCACTCACGACCGCCTCGATGACCGTGTGCATGAAGCCGTCCACGACGGCCTCGGTTTCAATCTTGGTCAGACCCGTCGCCTCGGCGATCTGGTCCACGATCTGGGCTTTGGTCATTGGAGAGTGCGGGCGGGAGGAACGGTCATGATACGCCGCCGGACGTTCCCAATCTGGCAGCCCGGCACCCTTCTGCGTATCTTTCGGCGAGGTTTTTCCCAAGGTTCCCGCCCGAGGCGGAGTCTATGCGCGTTCTATATGTCGCGGGCGAGGTCGCCCCGTTTTCCGAGACCACCGAGGCGGCCCGACTCCTCCGCACGCTCCCGGAGATACTGCAAGAGGAAAAAGGTGTCGAACCGCGCATCATGATGCCCCGCTACGGCGTCGTGAGCGAGCGGCGCAACCGCCTCCACGAGGTCATCCGCTTGTCTGGCACGAAGGTCCCCGTCGGAAGCGACACGGACACGCTTCAGGTCAAGGTCGCCTCCATCCCCGGCATCCGGCTCCAGGTCTACTTCATGGACTCGGTGGCGTACTTCAAGCGCAAGGGGCTCTACAAGGACCGCAAGACGGACGCCCTTTTCCCGGACAACCCAGCGCGTGCCCTCTACTTCGCGCGTGCCGCCCTCGCGACAGCGGCCAAGCTCGGCTGGGGACCCGATATCCTTCACGCCTCGGGTTGGATCGCGGCCTTCGCGCCGCACGTCCTCCAGACGGAGTTCACCGAGGACTTCGCCGACACCCGCTCTGTCTTCACCCCGGACATCGTGGAGGGCTACGAGGCCATGCTGAGTGCGGACGAAGCCGAGACCCTGGGCCTCCCCTCGGACTGGGCGGGCAAGAGCCTGCGCGAGATCGGCCTGCAGACCGCTGACGCGGTGGCGTACACGTCCGGAGACTCCGGCGACACGGAGGGCCCCGTTCTGGACGGCGAGCCTGCCGAGGCGGCCGAGACCGCATTCGACCTGTACTCGTCCCTCGCGCCTGCCGCGAAGGAGGCGTAGCCGACCGTGCTCGTTCTCGGGATCGAGACGGCGACCGACGTGTGCGCCGTCGGGCTCGTGGACGGCGACCGGGACCTTGCGGATCTGGCGCTGCTCACCCCACGCGGGCACAGCACCAAGCTCGCCGGACTGATCGCCGCTGCCCTGGACGCCGCGGGCGCCTCCCCGTCCGACCTCGGTGCCGTCGCGGTCTCAGCCGGTCCGGGATCGTACACCGGTCTCCGCATCGGCGCGAGCACCGCGAAAGGGCTGTGCCTCGCAACGGGCGCCGCACTCGTGGGCGTCCCGACGATGGCAGCACTGGCCCATACGGTTCGAGGTCTCGCGTTCCCCGCGACGATTCTGACGGCCCTCCCTTCTCGCCGAGGCGAGGTCTACGCCGCCGCTTTTTACGACACGCCTGGAGGGATCGAACGCCAGACGGAGGACCGTGCCCTCGCTCTCGATGACATCCGAGAGATCGTCCCCCCCTTCGATGGGATCCGGGTGGTCGGCCCGGCTGCCCAAGCGGTGACCGACGCCCTCGCCGATCCATCGGCCGTCGTGCCGCTGGCAACACGCCCCTCGGGACTCGCGGTCGCCCGCCTCGGTGCCGCCCTCACCGAGGCGGGAGAGACCGAGGACCTCGCGGCGTTCGAGCCGGCGTACCTCAAGCCGTTCGTCTCGGGCGGCGCGTGAGGGCCAGCAGGCGAACCTCGCGGGGACTCAGGCGTGCCCTACCTTAACGTCCCCTCTCCACCACGGCATGTCCTGGTTCAAGCGGCAGTCGGCCAACATCAAAACGGACGCGCGTGAGCGCAACGATGTCCCCGAAGGCTACTGGCAGAAGTGCCCGGATTGCGGGACCATCGTGAGCCAGCGCGACCTGGACGACAATCTTCGCGTCTGCCCCGCGTGCGGGTACCACTACCCGATGCCGGGGCTGGACTACCTCCGCGTCCTGTTCGACGACGGTCAGTACACGCGCTTCGACACGGACCTGCGCTCCACGGACCCGCTCGAGTTCTCCGACCGAAAGCCGTACCCGCAGCGGATCGCCTCGGCGGAGCGCTCGTCGGAGTTGAACGACGCGGCCGTCTCTGGAACGGGCACCATCGGGGGACACCCGACCTCCATCGCCGCGATGGACTTCCGGTACATCGGCGGGAGCATGGGGTCGGTCGTGGGCGAGATCATCACCCGGGCCATCCGCCGGGCGGTGGACGAAGAGCGCGCGTGCATCGTGATCAGCCAGAGCGGCGGCGCGCGCATGATGGAGGGAGCCCTCTCGCTGATGCAGATGGCGAAGACGAGCGCGAACCTTGCCGTCCTCGCGGAGCGCGGCCTGCCCTACGTCTCCATCCTGACCCACCCCACGACGGGTGGCGTCACGGCTTCCTTCGCGATGCTGGGCGACATCCACATCGCCGAGCCGGGTGCGCTGATCGGCTTCGCCGGGCCTCGCGTCATCCGCGAGACCATCGGACGCGATCTCCCGCGTGGCTTTCAGCGCTCCGAGTTCCTCATGGACAAGGGGTTCGTGGACCTCATCCGTCCACGCCAGGAGATTCGCCCCACCCTCGTGACCCTGTTCGATCTGCTCATGGACCGCGACGAGTCCAGCGAGGCGGCAGAACTCGCGTCGCAGGTCGTGAGCACGAACGGCTCGGCATAGGCTCCCCGCCTCGGTACCGAGGCGGGGCCATTCCGCGCTATCGGATCACGAGCACATCGCCGTAGGTGACGATCCGGCCTTGAAGGTCCGTCAGCACCACGCGATGCAGCCCGGTCTCGCCGAGTTGCCCGGCGGGGAACGAAAACAGCGGCGCCGTCCCGTCGAGGGTCCCGGAGATGCCCTGGATTCGGATGAGATCGCCTCGCGCGTTGACGCGGTACGGCACGAGGCCCGTCCCACCCGCCGAGTAGACCCCGGCGAACTGCACGCTTTGCGTTGGGCTCGCGGGGTTGGGGTACGGCGGGAAGGTGAGCGTGAACGACGAGAGGAACAGCGGGGCGGTCTGCCAGTCGGCGGTGTCACGCGTGAGCACGCGGCCCTGGGCGTCGGTGTTGGTGTAGCCGTCCGGCGTGCCGATGGCGACGAACTCGAACTGCCGCTGGGCTTCGCCCACCGAGACGGCATCGCACGAGGCGAAGAGGAGCGCGAAGGCAACGAGCGCGAGGCGAGACACGAGCGGGCGAGGCGGTGGGTACGTTGCAACGGTACGTCCGCTGCTTGAGTGCCCGCCTCCGTCGTCTCTGCATCCGATCTGTCCGTCTCGCTCGGGGGCCGGCCCGTTCTGCGCCGCGTGTCCCTCGACGTGCGAGAAGGCGAGTGGTTGGGGATCGTCGGGCCAAACGGGGCGGGCAAGAGCACGCTGCTCCGGGCGCTGGCGGGGCTTCTCCCCTACTCGGGATCGCTGCAGCTTCGCGGGCGCGAGGTGCGCGACTGGGCGGGCCGAGCGCGAGCCCGCGAGGTGGCGCTGGTGCGTCAGCAGACGGACCTGCCGTTCGCGTTCAGCGTGCGCGAGGTCGTCGAGATGGGGCGGGCGCCGCACCTCGGGTGGCTCTCCCCCCTCGGTACCGACGACCGGGCGCATGTGGACCGAGCCATCGAGGCCCTCCGCCTCGGTGCCTTCGTGGACCGACCCGTGACCGCGCTCTCCGGCGGCGAGCAGCAACGGGCGCTCCTCGCGCAGGCCCTCGCGCAATCGGCTCCCCTCCTCCTCCTCGATGAGCCCACGGCTCACCTCGACGTGCGCCACCGCCTCGACTTGCTGGGGCACGTCCGGTCGCTCGCCGAGGCGGGCCGGACGGTTCTGGCCGCCGTGCACGACCTGGGGGATGCGGCCCGAGAGTCGGACCGGCTGCTCGTGCTGCACCGAGGCGAGGCCGTCTCACTCGGACCACCGGACGAGGTGATCACCCCAGACCTTCTCGCGGATGTGTTCGGCGTGGAGGCGGAGGTCACACGGGAACCGGACGGGCTCCGGATCCGGTACCTGTCGGCCTATCCCTCTCGCCCCACTCCCGCCCTCTCGTGAAGGTTTACACCCGCACCGGCGACGATGGCACGACCGCCCTCTTCGGCGGTGACCGTGTCTCCAAAACACACCCGCGCATCTCGGCCTACGGGACCGTGGACGAGGCGAACGCCTGCCTCGGCATCGCGCGCGCGGCCTTGGAGCACAAGGTCGGTCCGTACGGTGAGCGCTCGCAGACCGCCATCGCGCTGCTCTCACGGCTCCAGCACGAGCTGTTCGTCCTCGGTGGCGATCTCGCATCGCCCAAGGAGACCAAGTACCCGGTTCCGCGCATCGAGGCGCCGCACATCCAGGCGCTGGAAACCGACATCGACCGGCTGACGCAGGACCTTCCGCCGCTCAAGAACTTCATCCTGCCCGGTGGGACGCCTGCAGCGGCGGCACTCCACCAGGCGCGGACGGTCGCGAGGCGGGCGGAGCGGCTCGTCGTGGAGACCGCCGCGCTGGAAGGCGTCTCCGAGCACGCACTGCACTATCTCAACCGCCTCTCGGACTTCCTGTTCACCCTCGCGCGATGGGTCAACGTGGACGCGGGCGTGGGCGACGTGACGTGGGCGCCGGTCGCAGATCGGTCGTCAGAAGCGGCGTGAGGCGGGCCGAGGGGCAGAATCTGCGCCGAGTGCGTCCCTGGACTTGGGATCGCGGCGGCAGACTCCGATACTGAGAGCCCCCGCCCGCTCCATGCCCGACGACCGTCCTCCCATCATCATCCGCCCCGAGACGCGGCCTCGTCCGCTGGGACCGGGCGCGCCCCGCCTCGGTCCAGCACCGAGGCGGAGATGGTGGGGACGCCGCTGGTGGGACGCCGTGCGCGATCCCGACCGCTCATGGCTGGCCCGCCTCGGTCTCGCGCTGGCCGGAGCCAGCGTCGTGGGTCTGGTAGTGGTTGTCCTCGCGGTGGGAGCCGTGGTGGCGTACGCACTCTCACTGCGGTCGTCCATGCCCGACTCGTTCGAGTTGATGGCCGCCACGCGCGCCCAGCCGACCTTGGTGTACGCGGTGAGCGGCGAGAAGCTGACGCAGTTCGAGCCGCGCTTTCGGGAATGGGTCCCGCTGGATTCCATCCCGGTCCACTTCACGCGTGCCCTTATCGCGACCGAGGACAAGCGGTTCTACGACCACGGCGGCGTGGACCTGCGGCGGCTCGTCGGGGCACTGTACTACACGGCGCGAGGCGACCGCCAGGGCGGCTCCACGGTCACGCAGCAGCTCACCCGCAACCTGTTCCCGGACGAGATCGGCGGCGCCCGGCTCGTGGACCGGAAGCTGAAGGAGGTGCTGGCCTCCCGCGCCCTGGAGGGCGCCCACACGAAGCGGGAGATTCTGGAGGCGTACGTCAACACGGCCCCGTTCCTCTACAACGCGCACGGCGTGGAGTTGGGCTCGCGGACGTACTTCGGCGTGCCTGCTCGCGAAATGACCCCGGCGCAATCCGCCACGCTTGTGGCGATGCTCAAAGGCCCGGACCGCTACAACCCGATCCGCAATCCGGAGCGCGCCCTCGCGCGGCGCAACCTCGTGCTCCGGCTCATGGGCGACGCCGGACACCTCTCCGCCGCCGAGGTCGCCGAGGAGCAGGCCACCCCGCTAGGCGTGGAGTGGCACCGCCAACCCGGCGAGAGCAGCCTCGCGCCGCACTTTACCGAGTTGGTCCGCCGCCGACTCCGCGAGTGGGCCGAAGCGCGCGGCTACGACGTGGAACGCGACGGCCTCGTGGTCCGCACCACGCTGGATCTCGGGATGCAGCGGGAAGCCGAGGCGACCGTCGCCGAGCGGATCCCGCAGGTATCGCGGACCTCGGGCGCTCGGTACTCCGGCGAAACGCTCAACGCGCACCTCCGCCGCACGGCCGCCTACTGCTCCCGCCTCGGTGAGGGCGCCACCGAGGCGGACGCCCTCCGCGCGGTTCGAGAAGATGGCGCGCTCGTCGACTCTGTGCGCGGGGCCCTCACGCGTCTTCAGGTCGGACTCGTCGCGATGGAGCCGCAGACCGGAAAGGTGCGGGCGTACGTCGGCTCCCGGGACTTCCGAACCGACCCGTTTGACCATGCGGGGGTCGCGGTCCGGCAGCCGGGCAGCGTGTTCAAGGCCATCGTGTACGCCGCTGCTCTCCAGCGAGGGTACCGCCCCGAGGACCGCGTGCTGGACCAGGGTCCCGAGGTGGACCTCGGAGGCGGGCGAACGTGGCGGCCCCGGAACGCAGGCGGGGGCGCGAGCGGCGCCTCGGTGACCCTCGCGGATGCCCTCGCATACTCCAAGAACACGGTCGCGGCGCAACTG
>JBCCPW010000156.1:0-7634 GCA_039024735.1 Bacteroidota bacterium | reverse complement strand
TTCTACGTCGACACCAACGGCGACGGACGGCGCAACGGCAACGAGCCGTCCATCGAGATTGAGTTCGGTGATGACGGCTATGGCACGCGCCAGATTGACCTCGTCGCAGGTGAGCGCCCGGACATCATCGGTGACCAGGGCATCTGGTGGGTGATGAACGACAAGGGTGACACCCACGACTGGAGTGAGCTCCCAGCCATTGGCGTTGAGGTTCAGGCGCAGGCCTTCGCCTTCAGCACGGCAGACGCTCTGAACAACACCACGTTCTACAACTACCAACTCTTCTACCGCGGCAACCAGCCGCTAGAGAACGCCTACCTCGGCCTGTGGAGCGACCCGGACCTCGGGTTCTTCTCAGACGACTACGTTGGTAGCAACCCGGACGAAGGCATCGGCTTTGTCTACAACGGTGATGCTGTGGACGAAGGCTCGGCTGGTTACGGCAACGTCCCACCGGCCCTAGGGTACGACTTCTTCCAGGGACCGCTGGTCAACAACGACGGCATCGACAACAACGGAAACGGCGTAGTCGATGAGGACGATGAGCGGATCGCAATGGAGAAGTTTGTCTACTACAACAACGACAACTCCAATCAGGGTAACCCCAACGGTGGCCCGGATGCGTACGGGTACCTCCAGGGAATCTGGCGTGATGGGTCCCCCATCACGTTCGGTGGAACAGGAATCAACACCGGTGACGAAACGAACTTCATGTTCCCGGCCAACCCGCCGGCGTTCTGGAGTGAGTACAATATCGACGGCCTCGGCACGGCGAACACGCCAGCAGACCGTCGGTTCGTGATGTCTGCCGGACCGTTCACCATCAACCCTGGTGACTTCCAGGAGATCGTATTCGGGATCGTGTGGTCGCAGGCACAGGGCACAAACGCCGCCCAGCCCCAGATCGCCTCGGTGCGGAAGATGTTCTTCGACGACATCACGGCTCAGGCCGCGTTCAACGCGGACTTCGACATTCCGCCTCCGCCGCCCCAGGCCGTCGTGACCGCGACGCCGCTGGATCAAGGCATCGTCCTGGAGTGGACAAGTGAGTCGGGTGACCTGTTGGACTTCTTCCAGTACGAAGTTGAAAGCCCGTTCGCTTCTGACGACGCGACCGACGATACGTACAACTTCGAGGGCTTCCGAGTCTTCCAGTACCGGAACCTGACAGACCAGGTTGGCCAGCTCATCGGAACATTTGACGTTCAGAACAACGTGACCGCCGTCACGGATGTGAGCCTGGACCTCGACACGGGTGAAATTGTGACGGGTGTCGTCGCGCTCGGTGAGGACAACGGCAGTCCCTCCCGGACCGCCACGTCCATCAGCATCACGAACGACGCGTTCACGAGCGAGCCGCTGCGGAACAACACGACGTACTACTTCGGTGTCCAGCCGTATGCGTACAACGCGTTCTCCTCACCACAGAAGGTCTACTCTGCACCGCTCACGCGCGTTGAGGCTCGTCCTGCCATCATCGACTCTCGGTCGGACGGCACGATCCTCAACACGACGGCCGGGTCTGACATTCCGGTCATCCGCGAGCCTGTGACCACAGGCGGTGGTGTCATCAGCGCCCAGGTGACCAACCCGGCAGCCCTCACGGGTGACTCCTACCAAGTCCAGTTCTTCACTCAGATGGACACGGATGAGGACGGGAACCCGATCGAAGTGGGAACGAACTACCGGATTGTGAACTCAACGACGAGCACCACCATCTTGGATGGTGAGGCGTACTACGCCCGCACGGGCTCTGTACTGCCACAGACGTCGAACACGCTCCGTGTGGATGGCATCTCATTCGGCGTCGCTGGCCCTGACGATGGCCCGCTCTTCGAAGGAGCTACCAACTCGTTCGTTGAGGTCCAGACACCCTCGGGCATTGACCCGTGTGGTCCTGATGCGGGCTCAACTGCTGGTTGCGACGTGGCAGGCAACAACGTCTACCAGCCGCCGTCCTTCAACGGTGATGGCACCTACATCCTGGGTCTTCTCGGTCCTGCCGGATCTGAAGCATCGATTGGTGGCTATGCACCGAACGACTTCGAGATTCGCTTTACCTCGGAGGGCTCGTACGGTGTGTGGCCGTTCGTCGGCAGCGCCGCCGAAGTGACGGCTGCGCCGATGCCGTTCGAAGTGTGGGACATCGGTCTGACGCCGCCGCTGACGGAAAATGATCCGTCCGACGACATTCAGATGATTCCCATCCTGTTCTCGGACGACGACAGTAGCTGCGATTTCGCCTACGGCACCGGCACTCTGTTCGGCCGCCCGACGACGGATCGCATCTACGCGTACTACCCGATCGATGCGAACGAAGACGGTGTGGTTGACAACGCGGACTACGCGCTCTTTGAGGCCTCCGCGGCCTCGGTGATCGACAACGACGACAACCTGTGCGCTGAGGGTCAGGTCGCATTCGATGGACCGTACTCCTTCATCGACTTCGGTCGTGGTCGTCCGATCCAGCGCCAGGTGTACATCGACAACACCGGTACCTCGGACGTTGCCACCCTGCAGGGATCGATCGTTCGGTTCTACACCACCGATCCGAACCAGCCGGGTGACATCTACACGATCGACACCTCGGAGCTCGCCGCCACTCAGAGCGACGACAACACGCGGACGAACGCTCTCGACCTCATCGCGATCACGCCCAACCCCTATCGGGGCGTGGCAGAGTATGAGACCGCGAGTTCGCAGAACATCGCGCGGTTCGTGAACCTGCCTGCGCAGGCCACCATCCGCGTCTTTACCCTGAGCGGCACGCTGATCCGTACGCTGGAGAAGACCAACGCCTCGATGACGACCATTGACTGGGATCTCCGCACGGAGGCAGCCCTGCCGGTCGCAAGCGGGATCTACCTGATCCACGTTGAGGCGCGCGACTCCAACGGAACTGTGATCGGTGAGCGCGTGCTGAAGTTCGGCGTCGTCCAGCGCCGTTCGCAGCTCGACGTGCTTTAAGCCTAGTCCCCACTCACGCGCAAGCCACACAACATCATGCTTCGCAATCTCACTCTCCTGGCCCTCGCGGCTCTCGTGTCGGCGCCTGCCATGGCGCAGACTCGGGACGTCGAGGGCGACGAGCGGGCGGGGACGGCCGCGGCCCAGTACCTCCTCGTCCCGACGACGGCCCGCACGGCCGCGCTCGGTAACTCTCTCACGGGTGGCCTCTCGACCCTCTCGGGTATTGAGGCGATCCAGTCCAACCCTGCCGCCCTGATGAGCAATCAGGGAACCAGCGCGCAGTTCAGCCGGATGGAATACGTCGCCGATATCGGCGTCAACACCTTCGGCGTCGCGCAACAGTTCGGCAGCAACAACATTGCTCTCTCCGTGACGAGTTGGGACTACGGCGACATCCCGCTGACCACAGCGGAGTCGTCTGACCCCACCTCGCTCACGTTCAGCGCTGCGACGACCCTCGTCGGAGCGACCTACGCTCGTGCGTTCACCGACCGAATCTCGGCCGGCGTCTCGGTCAAGCTCGCCAACGAGCAGATCGACGACATGAACGGCGGCGCGGTCGCCTTCGATGCGGGAATGACCTACACCGTCGGTGAATCGGGTCTCCGGTTCGGCGTCAGCCTGAAGAACTTCGGGACGAAGGTGAACTACGGAGGCAACGGCCTCCGCCAGTTCATCGACCTCGACTCGAACGACGAGACGGGCTTCCCAACGGTGATTGATGCCGAAGGCTACGAGCTGCCCTCGCTTCTCAACTTCGGCGCGTCCTACACGCAGTCCTTCGCGGGTGACCTCAGCGTCTCCGCAATGGGCAACTTCCGGTCCAACTCGTACGACCAGCCCGAATTCGCGGGTGGTCTCGAGGTGGGCTACGCCAACCTGATCCACGCTCGTGCCGGTGTCAACATCGTGCCAGAGCCAGACCAGACGGCCTGGGAGATGTGGAGCGTTGGCGCTGGCGTCAACGTGCCCGTCTCGAACTCCGGGATCGGCGTGGACTACACGTACCGCCAACTGGAGTTCTTCGACGAGGTCCACATGTTCTCGGTTGGCCTTGGCTTCTAAGTCCGGGCTACCCAGGCATCAGACCATCGTCTGAACGTCCCTGCGCGGGGCGAGCCCAACGGCTCGCCCCGCGTCTCGTTTGTAGCTTCCTGTGTGGATTCAATGTGCGGGCATGAGGTCCGTCCCGATGAATCGAAGCTCTTGGTTCCCTCTTGCTCTGCTCGCGATCGTTGGTGTGGCCACGCTCACACTTGCGGCGTGTCTGAGTCCGCGAGACGTGGAAACGATGGACGCCCGGTTTCTTAACCTCGCGCCCGAGGTGGAGTACGTCGGGAGTGCATCGTGTGCGAGTTGCCACGAGGAGATCTACACCTCGTATCAGGCACACGGGATGGCGAACTCCTTCTATCCCGTCGATACCGAGGCGGCCCAGGCGTGGACCACGAGCGATCTGATCCCGAGCCCGAGCAGCCCCTACGCCTATCGGGTTTTGCAGAGCGACGGCCAATGGGTGCAAGAGGAGGCCCTCCTCGGTGACGACCGTCAGCCCATTGCGCGCCAGACGCGAACGATGGACTTTGTGGTGGGCAGTGGAAACGCCGCCCGCACGTTTCTCTCTCAGGACACGACCGGCCGGCTGTACCAACTCCCGCTCACGTGGTACGCGACCGACAGCGGGGGCCGGTGGGCGTATTCGCCTGGATACGACGAACTCAACAGCCGCTTCGACCGGACGATTCCCGAGCGGTGCATGGCATGCCACAATGGGACGAGCGAAGCCGTCCCGTTCACAGATGGCCGCTTCGCTTCGCTTGCGGAAGGGATTGGTTGCGAGCAATGTCACGGTCCAGGTGAACTGCATGTGGAGGCTCGAACAGCGGATCCCGAGGCGCCGGACTCGATGGATGTCACCATCGTCAACCCGAAGTGGCTCGACATTGACCTTCGCCTCGATGTGTGTCAGCAATGCCATCTGAGCGCAGATGTGTCGTTGCTTCGGGAGGGCGAGACGGCGACGAGCTATCGTCCTGGTCGGCCGTTGGCAGCGCACCGGTCGTTGTTCGCGCCTGCTGAAACCGACCCCAATGAGGTCGATGTGATCTCGCACGCCGACCGAATGAAGGCCAGTGCGTGTTTCCAGGAGTCGGCCTCGATGGACTGCGTGACCTGCCACGATCCACACGCCGCCGTGCCGAGTGAGGAGGCGTTCAGCGCGACCTGCCGGTCGTGTCACGACCCGGACGCTCTCCAGGCGTCGATGCCTACCCCGGAACTCCAGGCACAGCACGGTCCCGATCAGACGTGTGTCTCCTGTCACATGCCCAAGGTGGAAGCCGCCGACGCGCCGCATGCGTCGTTCACCGATCACTTCGTCCGCGTGGTGGAGGACGAGATTGAAAGCGTGGCTCAGGCGAAAGACGATGCGCTGCGGCCCGTCTTCGACACCGACGCGGGCAACGAGGTGACGACGAACATGGCGTACGTGGTGCTTGGCCAGACGAGCGGATCACGCGCGGCCATGACACGTGGCATCTCAGGACTGGCAGACGCACTCGACGAGCGCACCGAGGCGGGCGAGGCGCAGTACCTCCTCGGGTTCGCCCGACTTCAACTCGGTCAGGCTCGTCAGGCGATTGATCCTCTGGAGCGTGCCGTGGAGGTGGAGGCGAACCCCGAACGACTCAACGCTCTCGCACAGGCCTACGAGCAAGCCGGGCGCCTCACCGAGGTGGAAGGCGTGTACCGCCAGGCCCTCGAGATTCAACCGGCAGCCGCCAACGTCCGCATCAACTACGGGCGCTTCCTCGAAGCCCAACGCCGAGTGGACGACGCCCGACAAGCCTACCGCCGAGCCGCAGCCGATGCTCCCTTCGACGGCCGTGCTCATTACAACCTCGGGACTCTTTTGGCTCGCGAAGGCGACGTGAGCGGGGCGATCCGTTCGCTCCGAGAGGCGGTGCGGTTGGTGCCACTCAACGGAGACGCATTGACCAACCTGGGTGTTCTCCTCGCTCAACAGGGCGCCGAGGCGGAAGCGGGCGGATTCCTGCGGCGGGCCGTGAACGCGGAGCCTGGCAACGCGAACGCACAGGCGAACCTCGCGCTGTACTACGCCAACACCGGCCGCCTCGGTGAGGCCATGGACCGGGCCCGGGCTGCCCTCCAGATCGACCCGGCGCAGCCGACAGCGCAGCAGGTGCTCGCGGCACTCGGGGGGTGACGCCCGTCTGGTCTACGGTTGTCCCTTCGCCTCCAACTCCGGAGCCGGCAGGTCCGCGAGGTGGGCCGCGATCCGCGCGGCGTGGATCCGGCCGTTCTCGATGTACCACCGGCTCGTGTTGAGCCCACCGCAGACCGTTCCCGCGAGGTAGACGCCGGATCGGTTGCTCTCCATCGTGACCTCGTCGAAGGTGGGGACCTTCGCGGGGCCCTCCAGAGCGATGCCGGTGTGGATGAGAAACCCGAAGTCCGGGCGGTAGCCCGTCAGCGCGAAGACAACGTCGGCGGGGATCTCGCGAGGGCCGTCTAGTGTGGCGACGTGGACGCCCGCCTCGGTGATGCGTTCGACCGTGGCGCGATAGAGCGCCGAGATGGAGCCCTCCTCGATCCGGTTGAGGAGATCCGGGCGGATCCAGTACTTCACGCTCGTCCCGATGGCGTCTCCCCGGACGAGCATCGTCACGTTTGCGCCATGTCGGTAGCACTCCAGCGCCGCCTTCGCGGCCGAGTTCTTCGCGCCGACAATGACGACGCGCCGCCCGCTCGCGACGTAGGGTTCCTTGTAGTAGTGCGAGACGTGTGGAAGGTCCTCGCCCGGGACACCGAGGCGGTTCGGTTGGTCGAAGAACCCGGTCGCGATGGCGACGGCCCGAGCGGAATGCTCACCTCGCGAGGTCCGCACGCGGAAGTCTCCCGCCTCGCCCTCGATGGCCTCCACACGTTCTCCGAGGCGGACATCCAGCCCTTCGCGGAAGGCTACGCCTCGGTAGTAGTCGATGGCTTCCTCGCGACGTGGTTTGTAGAGAGTCGTCGCGAGCGGGTGCCCGCCGATCTCTAGCAACTCGGGGGTGGAGAAAAACTCCATCTGCGTCGGGTAGCCGACGAGGGAGTTCACGAGCGCGCCCTTTTCCACCACACGGGCGGAGAGGCCCACACGCTCCGCCTCGATGGCACACGCGAGCCCGATGGGACCGGCCCCGACGACGAGGAGATCGACCGTGTCTGTCTGCATGCGTCGCAAACGCAGCGGATCGTGTGCCGTTGCCGAAGGGATCGGGAAGACCGCCTCGGGCCGCTCAATCCCAGTCCTCGTCGTTCTCCTCAGGGATGGTGTCCGGGTCCAGGAGCGGTACGTCGGAGAAATCGTAGGCGGGGAGTTGCTCCTCGCGGACGTTCTCGATGGCCTCGTGGAGCCCGAGGATGAACTTGCCGAAGTCCTCCTTGTAGAGCCGGATGGTGCTCTTTTGGTAGCGGTCGCTGTCCGCCATCCGGCGGCTCTCAGTGATGGTGAGGAAGAAGTCCTGGCCGGAGCGGGTCGGCTTCACGTCGAAGAAGTAGCTCCGCTTGCCAGCGCGGACGCGCTTGGAGAAGACCTCGTCCTCGAAGCGTCGGCGGCGGTCGTCCATGAGGGGAACGGTGGGTGAGGGCGCGAAGCTACG
>JBCCPW010000155.1:0-7638 GCA_039024735.1 Bacteroidota bacterium | reverse complement strand
CTCGGCTCTCAGACCGCGCCGATGTTCGACGCGGACGGCGCGTACCTCGGCGAGGTGCCCGTGGAGGTGAGCTACGGCGGTGGCGTCTCCGGCCCCGTCGTGCCCGGCCTCGCGCGGGCCATCGCGATGCTCGCGAGCGGCCTCCTCGGCAACCGCAAGGCTGAACTCCTCACCGAGGCGGTGGTGCGGGGCGGTCTCGCGACCGATCCGGTTCGGTTCCGCGCCGTGGCGTCCCGCGATGACGCCCAGTTGGACGAACTCCTCGGGCTCGTGAACTGGGGCCGCGCGGCGGAGATCGTCGCGGACGGCGCCGCCGACGTGCAGCCGGGCCTGCTCGCCTGCCTCAGCGATCCGGGCGCCTCGCTGCCTCTCCTCGGGACGGGCGCCCTCCTCGGGATCGCCGCCGCCAAGCTCTTCAACCTCTAGCCCGCCGTTGCCGCCTCGATGAGCGCCCTCCTCCCCGCCTCGCAACTCGCCGATCAGCCCCTCGACGGCCTGGACCTTCCGGGTCCGTATGGCGCCCTCCTCGGTCGCGGACGGGTGCATCCCAACATGACGGCGCTCGTGTGGAGCGAGGAGGGCGTGGGGAAGTCCACGCTCGTGCTCGGGCTCGCCGATACGTGGGCGCGGCACGTCGGACCGGCCATCTACGTCAGCGCCGAGGAGGGCCACAGCCCCACGATGGTGGAGAAGACGCAGCGCCTCGGTGCGGATGCGCCGGGTCTCTACATCGCGACGTACGACCCCGAGGTGGGTCTGTCGGGCATCATCGAGCACGTCCGCGAGACGGGCGCCTCGCTCGTCGTCATCGACTCGATCTCGTGGATTGACCCCGCGAGTTCCGCGTTCGGCGACATGGCGACGATGTTCCGGGACGCGGGGATCGCGCTCGTCTACATCGCGCACAGCCTTAAGAACGGCACGAAGTACATCGGGCCGTCCCGCCTCGGTCACGCGGTGGATGCGGTGGTGAAAGTGAACCGCGACGGGACCGCCCAGACGGTCAAGAACCGCATGGCGCCCCTCGCGGAGATCGACGTGCCGTTCAGCGCGGACGACAGAGGAGAGGCCCGCGAGAATCCGCAGAGCCCACGCCATCGCGCGATGATGGCTCGGCTGACCGAGAGTGGAGAGAAGACCTGGAAGCCAAAGAAGGGCTCAGGCAAGCCGTCCGCCAAGAAGCCAGCGAAGCGAGCAAAGAAGGGTCAGTCACCGCAGAAGAAAGCCATCATGGCGTCGCTGACGGAGAGCGGGAAGAAGACGTGGAAGCCCGGCTCCAAGTCCAAGTCCACTCCAAAGAAGACCGGCAAGGGGCAAACGTCCGCCCAAGGCAACAGCAGCGCCCGCACCGCTCGCCCAAGGCCGCCGTCCAACTCCAAGGCCAGGAAGACGCCTCGGCGCGGCAAGGCGAAGCCTGCGCCCTCTCGTGACACGTCGAGCCTGTCCGGCCAGCTCGCTGCGCTTCAGGCTCAGATCGCCAACCTCAAGACGTGAGCGGCTTCGACCCCATGCTGGACTTCCTCTCGCTGTTCGAGAAGCGGGCGGAGCGTGTCAAGCGCTCACGCTACCACGAACGCTCTGTCACGACGTGGGCGGGAGCCGTGGACGGCCGCTCTGCCGTGATCCGGTTTGAGGAAAAGCGCCCGCGTGGCGATTCGTTTCTCACCAGCTCGAACGCGAGGATGGGCCAGAAAGCTGGCCGCTCACGGGTGAACACGTACCTCGATGGAGAGGTGGTGGGCGGCGCCCTCGCTCCAGTGGAGTTGCACGCTTTGGCCGCCTCGGTGGTTCGTAGCTCCGGTATGCCTGTGCGTCTCGCGATGCGAGGACACAAAGCCCCACTCCTCGTCACGGGCACAGAGTCGTTCGAGTCTGAGGCATACGCTCCAGTGAGTGCCGCTGCCGCCCAGGAAGCAGCGGGAGAACCTGGACCCGCGCCGCTGTTTGACGGCATCCGTGATAACCGAGGCGCGACGAACGACGAGCGCGAGGCAGTGGCCGCGATCATCCCGGAGCTATTTGATGCACTGGGACAGAAGGCGGGCGAGGGAGCAAACCCGCTGGAGGTGGCTGCTATTGAGGCGGCCCTGAGCAAGCTCGCCTCTTCTACAGTCGGCCACGATCACAAGCTCTATCTCCGACTCCGGGCGGCGCGCTCGCGAGCGTTTGAACCGGACAAGCCGCCTGTTCCGACGTTTTCAGTTGCCGACGCCACCTCTCTGGTGCGCGAGTTGGAAGAGGAATGGACAGCGCGTCGAGGGCGCACAGCGGACCCCATCCCGACCGACCCGCACAGGCTCGCGGTCCGCGTGATGGAGGCATACCACTTCGGTACCTGGGAGGCCGAGGATGCCAGCCGAGAGGCGACATCTGCTCGTGTGAAAGCCTTTCTTGCCTCAGGGGGAGTCCCGTTCGCGTCCCACTATCACCCGGAGGGATGGGCGGAGATGGCGCGCTGGCTCCTCGCCCCTGGCCCGTCCGAGTATCCGCCGGAACCCAAGCGCTCTCGGGACGGGCTCTACACAAAGAAGCAGTTCGGCGCGGAAGTCACGAACCCTCGCCCGTCTGTTCTCAACGTGGGTGTGCTCTGGGGGGCGGCTTGGGCTGCCCTGGCGAAGGGCAGGGTGCCGGGCAAGCACGGTTCCGACCGTCCGCTCGGGAACCCGTTCAGGAACGCTACTGACTCTACACGCTCGTTCGGAGACCGCCTTCGGTTCGATGCCACTCATCTGTGGCGGAAGGGCAACGGGCCACACCCTCGCGGCATCGACGCCCTCGCCAATCGGGTTCACGAGGAGGAGCTGTGGGGCAAGATTGAGGGAGCGATCCGTGTCGGGGAATACCTCCTCTCCGACCATCTCCACGACCCGAGCGTGGACCTGGATGTCAAGATGGCTGACATCCGAACTCTCCATGCGTGGCCCGGTGGATACGCAAGCGACGCGTTTGAGGAGACACTGAGCAAGACGCACGACATCCGGCTTCCGAGTCACGTGCGGGCACGAGCGAAGCGAAGCGGGGAGGATGGTCTTCCGACGTTCTACGATGTGCTGAGGGGTACGGTCTCCCTGTCCGACGCAGCGGAGCAGGCCAGAGCCCGGCGCGAGAGCAATGAGCGCGAACGGAACAAGCGGCGAGAGGGCCATCAGGTCGAGTACCACGCCGCGTTCGTTCGCCTCTACGATTGGTTCCGGGAGTACGTGGCTTCTGGGCGAAGCCTTCGGCTTTCCACGGTCGCCCGATACGCCAACACGACGTACGACGTGCGGGTCGGCCGGTCCGACTATTCCGGCGCGCTGACGGCGCGAGTGCATGGCGCCGGGTACCTCTGGCACGTCCCCTGGAGCAACACGCACCCGGCCCGTGCGACGGCGGCGGTCATTGATGCGGGGTACGATGACCTGCACGGCATCGCGCTCCACATCGCCCGAACGATGTCGGAGCTTCCTCCTAAGGCGGAGCGAACCGGGACCGATTGGTTTGATAAGGCGCGGCGCACCGCAGAGCGAAAGGCTCGGCAAGACTTCGAGGCCGCCGTCCCTCTACGCCTCGCATTCGGTCTTCCGGTTGATGATGAGCCCGAGGCACAGAAGGAAAGAAAGCCCCTGTCGCTGCCTCGGCAGTCGTTCGCGATGGGCGGGTTTACAACGGTCCAGTTCGCGGCAGACGGGTCGATCTCCGAGGAGGGTGTGTATGTCGTTGACAGCGTAGACCGTCTCCACGCAAGCCACACCCCGGACTGCACGCCGAACCCGAAGCACACCATCGCGGGAGCCCAACCGCGCGACCGAAGCACGAAGGAGTTGTGCCGACAGTCAGAGGCCATCGCACGAAAGCTGTCTCCGTCCATCATCGCCTCGCAGGCGCCCGAGGCGTTCAGTGGCCCGCCAGTGGCGAACCTGGGAGGAGAGGTCATTCAGGGCAACGGTCGGGCCATCGCGCTTCGCATCATGTACGAGCGCTACCCAGAGCGTGCAGCGCAGTATCAGGCCCATCTGGTTGAGCACGCGGAGGCGTTTGGGTTGAACCCAGATCAGGTTCGCTCCGTCCCGCAGCCTGTTCTCTATCGAGCACTTCGTGTAAGCGACGACCGGGCGGTCGAGTTGGGGAACGTGCTGAACACCGCCGAGGCGGAGCAGGCCCCGCTGGACCTCGCGAAGGCCCTCGTGCGCCGCCTCTCAGACGAGCGCCGCCGCGAACTCAGGGAGTTCGTGCAGAAGCTCACGGAGGCATCCGATGGAGAGACGCTCCGAAGTGCGTTCGATGGCGCCGGAGCCGCGCACGTCCTGGACTTCTTCGACGGCCTCCCTCGCGCCGGGCTGGTGACCGGCGGCGCTCTCACCACGCGCGGCAAGGATCTGTTCACGGACGTGCTGATGGCCGTCGTGTTTGATGACCCGGGCGAGGCGAACGCAACGACGGCCCGCGTCTCCGCGATTCCGCACACCGCGCGGCGGGGCATCGAGCGAGGCATCGGCCATCTCGTCTCCTTCGTCGGCACGCCGTACGACCTCTCGCCTCGGTTCCGGGCGGCGGCTGAAATCCTGCGTCGCATCGAGCAGTCGGAGGGAGCGCTGACCCGCGCGGCGGACGTGCTTCGCCAGACAGACGCCTTCAGCACCGAGGCGTTCACCGAGGCGGACGCGGCGCTCGCGGATGTGCTCCGCACGGCCAAGAGCCAACGCGATGTGTCGGCTCGGCTCTCCTCCTACGCGCGGATGGCGCGGGGCTACACGACCCTGTTTGAGGAGGTGGCCCCACTGGAGCCCGAAGCGGCTTTCCAGGCCGCGATCCTGGAAGGGCGGCGTCCCAACCCGGCCCCTCTCGCTCCCCTCGTGGACCTCGGCCTCGTGGACCGCCTCGATGTCGCCGAGGCGGACGGCGTGATGACCTACGAGGACACGCGCGGCGGCACGCTCATGCTGTGGGCGCCCTCGCTGCACCGGCTCCTCCTCGTGCCCGTGGACCGCACCGAGCGCACCACGACGGCCCCCGCCAACACCGAGGCGGAGGAGCGCTACGAGGAATGGAGCCACGACGAGGCGGACGGCTACGACCTCGCGGTCGATCTCCCGGAGGAGGCCCTCTCGCCCGAACTCGAATGCACCACCTGTGCCCGCCTCGGGCTCGGGGTGGCGATCTGGTACGCCTCGGACAAGCTCATGCGACCGGGCGACCGGCGCGGCGTGCTGAACGGCTACCACCACGACTTCGACGCGGACGCACGACCTGTGTACGCGCTCGATTACCCCGATGGCGGCGTGCCCGTCCTCGCGATTGGGGATCTCAACATCGACGGGCGCGGCATCCTCAACTGAGCCCATGCCGACCTCCTCACAACGGGCACCCGGCGTCGTCCGGGTCTACGCCCACAACCCCGGTCCTATGACCCAGCAACGCAAGGCCAACGGCCAGTTCAAGAAGGGGGGCGGCAAGAGTCGCTCCTCGAAGAAGCGCCGTCGCAACCCGTCCATCTCGCGCGATGCGAAGAAGCTCGCCCGTCAGGCGGCGGGCGTCGGCGTCGGCGCCGTCGTCGCGTCCAACGTCAACACGGCGCTCCGCAAGGCGCTCACGAAGGAGGACAACACGCTCTCGACCGGCGCCCAGGTCGGCGCGGCGGCTGTCCCCGGTCTCGTCGGCCTCGGGCTGATGATGATCGACAACGAGGACGTGCAGAACGGGGCGGTTGGCATGGCCTCCGCCTCGGTGATCGGCCTCACGAACATCGGCTTCGGCTACGCCAAGCAGAAGATGGCCGGGAAGGGCGTCGGCAGCCGGTACCGCGCCCCGCGCGGTGTGGCCTCGCGCCGCAACCCGGCCCAGATCGGCCAGGGCTCGCGCTCCGGCGTGGGTTGCCCGGCTCGCACCCCGGCGGTCCAGCTCGCCTAACCCGAGGCCGGGGTCTCACGAGGCCCCGGCTCTCTCCACCCACGACTTCAACCGCCGCACAGCGGCACCCCCATGCAGACCAACATTGCGGGCTCCCGCTCGCTCGCCACCACTCGCCCCGACGCCGAGGCCGTCCCGGCCTCCGCCCGGATCCAGGTGTTCCACGACACCCTCGCGGTCGATGAGACCACGAGCATCCTGAAGTACTTCGGGCAGACCGTCTCCACGGACCGCGCGCTTGCCAACTACAGCAAGCAGCCGATCCAGGGCGGGGAGAAGATGCGGATCAACCAGATCGGCTTCGGCTTCCCCACCCAGTTCCTCGTGATCAACCTCACGGGGTCGCCCACGCAGTCCGACGTGCGGGCGGCGGTCGCGGAGTACTTCGCGAACATCTCGGGTGGGGTCTTCCGCATCACGTCGAACGACAACTCGTGCGCCTTCGGCGAGGGCGAGATCGTCTTCGACTACCTGACGCAGGAGGTCACCCACGTCGAGACCTCCGGCACGGGCGCCATCGTGTCCCTCACGAAGCCGCGCCTCGTGACCCTCCCGGAGCCGGTCATCATCGACCCGAATGCCCACTTCGGCGTCGAGATCCGCTTCGCGAAGGCCGCTGGGCTCGACAAGGCACTCGCGACGGGCACCGCCCAGTCCGACCTGGGGCTCCGGTGCTCGGTCAACACGGCCATCTACCCCGAGAGCATGACCCGTCAGGTCTCGGAGGAGATCGCCGCGCAGATCGGCTCCGGTTCGCTCGCGAACTAGCCGCCCCCTCGCGCTCTCGCCCGCCTCGGTGCCTCCCCGGACGCACCGAGGCGGGCTCCCCCTCCTGAACTCTCATGTCCTGCACCCTCACGAACCCCACGACCGGGCAGAGTCGCCGCGTGACGGTGGCCGCAGGCGGCACCGCCCGCCTCACCTACCACACGGCAACGTCGATCCTCATCTACCGGCTTCTGTTCGGAGCCCTCGGCTCCACGACGGATCTCCGCTTGCGCGAAGTGCGGTTTGAGCGCGCCGAGATCCTGCCGGACGGCTACCCCGACTCGCTCGGCAGCCCGGACAGCGCGGTCTCCATCGCGACGGTCCAGGAGTTCTTCGAGCATCGGCGGTTCGCCTCGCCGATCCATCTGCCCGCAGGCGAGGAACTGACGCTGACGCTGGAGAACGTCGGCGCGAGCCCCATCACGGCGTTCCTCTCGCTCGATGCCGTGGCCGCGGTGGACACAGGCGACCCGACCCGCGCGGTGCGTCGCCCGCTCCCGCCTCGGATGCTCGCCTTCTCCGCGACGATTGCAGCGAACAGCACGCGCGCCCTCGTCTCGCTCCCCGTGCAGCGGGACCCGGTGCAGATCCGGTCGCTCATCGCGAGCGCCCCGGCCGATGCCGTGCTCTCGCTCGTGCTGAACGGGAACGCGCTCATCCGCGACATGACGGCGGACCAGATCAACCGCGCCTTCCGGCACTTCGACTATCGCGACCTCGCGACGATCTCCAGCCGCGAGCGCGTCGATCTCGAAGTCGCGACCACCACCGGAGGCCGCGTCGAACTCTTCGGCGACTGGCTCATCCCCACGATGGCATGAGCGCCTGCCACCGCTACACGACAGAGACGCGCGTCCTCACAATCTCGGGCAGCGAGCGCGTCGAGAAGGCCGCTGAGGCGGCAGCGGATGGACACTCGCTGTTGCTGTTGGACAGCCTCCGGCCGAGCGTGACCCGCTCTGGCGGAGGCCGCGCCGTCCT
>JBCCPW010000154.1:0-7655 GCA_039024735.1 Bacteroidota bacterium | reverse complement strand
GGCGCAGTTCGAGGCCGCACAACTCTTCGACGGCGACATCTCCCGGATCCCGGCCGAGGTCAACACCCTGGACGATCCGGTCCTGCTCCGCTACTACGAACAAGGATGGGCGCGATGGCAGTGAGTTCCGAGTTCCGAGTTCTGGGTTCTGAGTTCTGCGTTGTCTCAGACTCCCCCACGAGGTCCCCTCTCCCCTCCGGAGAGGGACAGGGTGAGGGGCACATCGGCCGGACGGTCGTCGTCACCGCCGGGACCACCCGCCTCGGTGCAGCGGCGGATCCCCTCGCGCCTCGGTGTAGACGGGACCGCCCCACCGAGGCTGAGACAGACCACCAGGACAGCACGCATGTGCCCACCGAACAACCCGGAACCATCAACCCGGAACCCGGAACTCATCCCGCCGGAGGCCACCATCTCCTCGTGGACCTCTGGGTGGCCGAAGCCGGGCCGCTCCGGCACGTGGCAACCTGGGAGGCGCTGCTTCCCGAGGCATGCCGTGCCGCGGGCGCGACCGTCCTCGGCGCGCGGTTCCACCAGTTCCAGCCCGAGGGCGTGACCGGCATCGTGCTGCTGGCCGAGAGCCACGCGAGCGTCCACACATGGCCCGAGGCGGGCCTCGTCACGCTCGACGTGTTCACTTGCGGCGCCCTCGACGCCCACGCCATCGTGGACCGTATCCGCGATGCGCTGCACCCCGTACGTGAGCGCGTGACGACCGTTGCCCGAGGCGACGTGGCCGACGCCTCCCACCGATCCGACTCCCTCCGCCTCGGTACCGAGACGGGCCCACCCGGCCACACCTGACCCGTACAGACGCCCCGAGGGGCGTCTCTTCGCGCCACGTTGTGGCGTCTCAACACGGGCACAGCGCGCTGTGCCCCTCCACTGACGCTTCCGCCCGCTGAGGGCACCACATCCATGGGACTCTTCGACAAGCTCAAGAACGAACTCATCGACGTCATCGAATGGACCGATGACTCGCGCGACACCGTCGTCTGGCGCTTCCCGCGCCACGGCAACGAGATCAAGTCCGGCGCCATGCTCACCGTGCGCGAAGGCCAGACAGCCGTCTTCGTGGACGAGGGCCAGCTCGCCGACGTGTTCACGCCCGGCACCTACAAGCTGACGACGGCCAACCTGCCCATCCTGACGACGCTCGAAAGCTGGAAGTACGGCTTCGAGAGCCCGTTCAAGGCCGAGGTCTACTTCGTCAACACGCGGCGCTTCACCAACCAGAAGTGGGGCACCAAGAACCCCATCATGCTCCGCGACCCGGAGTTCGGCCCGACCCGCCTCCGCGCCTTCGGCACGTTCGCCTTCCGCGTGGACAGCGCCGACACGTTCCTCAAGGAGGTCGTCGGCACGACGGGCGATCTGGACACCACCGAGGTGGCCGACCACGTCCGCAACCTCGTGGTCTCGCGCTTCACCGAGGCGCTGGCGGAGGCGAAGCTCGCCGCGCTGGACCTCGCGGCGAACTACTCCGAACTCGGCGAGGCCCTCGGCGGCAAGATGCAAGCCGACATGGAGGGCTACGGCATCGCGCTCTCGGACCTTATGGTGGAGAACATCTCGCTCCCGCCCGAGGTGGAGAAGGCGATGGACGAGCGCACGAGCATGGGCGTGATCGGCAATCTGGGCGCCTACACGCAGTTCCAGGCCGCGAAGGCGATGGGCACGGCCGCCGCCAATCCGGGCGGAGGTGCCGCCGCTGCGGGCGTTGGCCTGGGCGCGGGCATGGCGATGGCGAACCAGATGACGCAGGCGATGGGTCAGAGCCAGGCCGCCGCACCGGCCACGCCGCCGCCGCCGCCCGCTGCGCCGAGCTTCCACATCTCCATCGGCGGGCAGACCTCGGGTCCGTTCACGATGGACCAGCTCAAGGCCAAGGCCGCCGCGGGCGAGATCTCGCGCGACCCCCACGTCTGGCGCGAGGGCATGGACGGCTGGAAGACGGCGGGGCAGGTGGACGCGATGAACGCCGTCTTCGGCGCGGTGCCGCCGCCACCGCCGCCTGCTGCGTAGCCCGGTCGGTCCGCCTCGGTGCTGGGACAGGTACCGAGGCGGGTACGCCCTCGCGAACAGACCGCCGGGTCAGTTCGGGATGATGTAGTCCACCTGCGCGCCTCGCGCATCCACGTCCAGCTTCTGCCGGAACCGCGCGGAATCGCCGGGCTCGATGTTGCGCACGACCAGCCGGGCGAGCTCGGGCATCGGGAGGTTCTCGTCGTCGAAGAGCGTCACGCCGACGTCCGCTGACGAGATGCGCTTCGGCGTGCGGTTGATGACCATGCCGGAGACCTCCGGGTAGCCGTCGGCCTGGCGGACGAGGCGGAGGTTGACGATCTCGATCTGGCCGGGGTCCTCGCTGGCACACGCCCCGAGGGGCAACACGAGGGCCGCGACGAGCGCGAGGACGGGAAGTCTGAGCATCGGGGTGGGTGAGAACCGGATGCGGAACGGGTGGGGCCCTCGCCTCGGTGTCTGGAGAGGCTGTGCATTCCGCGTGCAGCCGCACCGCTGGCGGGCACGCGAAGGTAGGCCGTACGGAGCCGCTCCGCGACGAAAAGCCAGTTCATCCCGCCCTGCCTGCTCTGGTCCGAGCCCTCAGTCGGCGCTCAAGTCCGTAACGGTGTAGCCGATCTCCTCGTCCGCGATGTCTTCGTCGTAGTCGATGGAGACCGAGAGAGGGAAGCCAAGGGCCGCATCGTACTCGGCCCTCACCGAATGGGCGCCTTCGTCGTACGCATCCTCCAGCAGGTCGAACAGCGCGTCCACGGTCAAGACATCGCTAGCGGGGACGGGCTGGCCGTCCCGCATAGCAGAGACGATGGCCCCGTTCTCAACGCGTACCTCGAAGGGGCCGAGAGACTCCGGGAGGCAGAAGCACGCCCGCGAGAGCGTCATGGTGTAGGTCTCGACATCGCGGTCGGACCAGAGGCTCCGGGCGTTCTCGAAGTCGTCGGGCGTGTCATCGAGGAACGAGCAGCCTGAGAGGGCAAGAGCGGCAAGGAGCAAGAAGGCGCGCATGCGGTCAGGAGAGCTTCAGATGGCAAGCTGGAGATTCGACGTGGCGGGTGCGAGTCTAGACGGCGTGCCCTCTCCGCCTCGGTGCCATTCAGTGACGGTCACACCGAGGCGGGAGCGATCAGCCGAGATCGGCGAGGTTGGCCTCCAGCGCCGCGATCTCGGCCGTGGCGTCGTCGCGCTTCTGGCGCTCCTTCCCGACAACCGCCTCGGGCGCGCGACTCACGAAGTTCTCGTTGGCGAGCTTCCGCTCGACACTCGCGAGGAAGCCGCGCTTGGCCTCGATCTCACCGCGCAGACGCTCGCGCTCGGCATCGAGATCGATCATGCCCGCGAGGGGCACGAAGACCTGGTGCCGGTCCACCACGACGGCCGCACTGGCGTCGGGCTTGGGCGCGTCCGCCGCGATGATGAGATCGTCCACGCGGGCGAGGCGCTCGATGTAGCCGCGCACGTCCTCCAGCGCACGCGCGGTCGCCTCGGCGTGGTCGCCACCGACCGAGACGGTGACCGCGAGCGGCTTCGAGGGCGCCACGCCGTACTGCGCGCGGACCTGCCGGACGGCTCCCACGAGTGACTGCACGGTCGAGAAGAGATGCACCGCCTCGGTGTCGCGCTCGGTGGGGTCGGGCGTGGGCCAGTCGCACGCGATGAGCGCCTCGCGGGGGCCTCGCGGACGCTGCTTCCACCACAGTTCCTCGGTCAGGAACGGCATGAACGGGTGGAGGAGCCGAAGGGCCCCCTCGAACGTCTCCACGGCCACCGCGAGTGTCTCGGCGTCCAGGTTTTGGATCTCGCCGTCCTCGCCTCGCGCGGGCTTGATGAGTTCCAGATACCAGTCGCAGAAGTCGTTCCAGACGAAGTCGTAGACGGTCTGGGCGGCCTCGCTGATGCGGTAGGCCCCGAGCGAGGCGGTCACACTCTCCGTGGTCTCACCGAGGCGGGTCACGACCCACCGTTCCACAAGCGAGAGGTCCGCGAAGGCGCGAGTCCGCCGGGCGTCCGTGGTCGGGCGTCCGTCGCGGTCGGTCTCGATGGAGCGGCCGAAGACGCGGCTCGCGTTCCAGACCTTGTTCGCGAAGTTGCGCCCGCCCTCGAACTTGGCCGGATCCAGCTTGATGTCCTGGCCCTGCGCGCAGAGCACGGCGAGCGTGAAGCGCACGGCGTCAGCGCCGTACTGCTCGATCATGTCCAGCGGGTCGATGCCGTTGCCGAGGCTCTTCGACATCCAGCGGCCCTGCGTGTCCTTGATCATGCCCGTGATGAACACGTCGCGGTAGGGCACCCGGTCGGTGAAGTGCAGCCCCGCCATGATCATCCGCGCGATCCAGAAGAACAGGATGTCGTACCCCGAGACGAGCACCGAGGCGGGGTAGAAGGCGCGAAGGGCCTCGGGTGAGGCCATCGGGAACGGGGACGTATCTGCTACCGGCCCCTCCGCCCCTTCCCCCGCAGGCCATCCGAGCGTCGCGAAGGGCCACAACCACGACGAGAACCACGTGTCCAGCACGTCCTCGTCCTGCACCATGCCCGCCTCGGGCTGGTCCACTGAGACCACGAAGTCGCGCGAGTCGTCGATCTCTCCCGCCTCGGTGGTGTGGTACCAGACGGGGATGCGGTGGCCCCACCAGAGCTGGCGGCTGATGGGCCAGTCGCGGATGTCCTCCAGCCAGCGGCGGTACTCATTGGCCCACCGCGCGGGGTGGAACGTGACCGTCCCGTCGTTGACGACCGCGAGAGCGCGCTCGGCGAGCGGCGCCATCCGCACGTACCACTGCGGCGAGAGCAGCGGCTCGATGACGGCCTTGGACCGAGACGAGATGGGCGTCATGACGGTGTAGTCCTCGGTCTTCACGAGGTAGCCGTCTGCGTCGAGGTCGGCGACGATCTGCTTCTTCGCGGCGGTGCGCTCCATCCCGGCGTAGGCGCCCGCGAGGTCGTTGAGCGTCCCGTCCAGGTTCATGATGGAGAGCACCTCGATGTCGTGGCGCTTGCCAATCTCCCAGTCCACCTCGGAGTGGCCGGGCGTGACCTTGAGCGCCCCCGCGCCGAAGTCCATCTGGATGGCCTCGTCCGCGATGACGGGCACGAGACGGTTGCCCACGGGGACCCGCACGCGCTGGCCGATGAGGTGCTGGAACCGCTCGTCCTCCGGGTGGACCGCCACGGCGGTGTCGGCCGGGATCGTCTCGGGGCGGGTCGTCGCGATCATCAGCGCCGCCTCGGTGTCGGTGCCGTCCGCATCCACCACGGGGTAGCGGACGGTCCACAGCGAGCCGGAGCGCTCCACGTTGTCCACCTCCTCGTTGGAGATGACGGTCTGGTTCTCGGGGTCCCAGTTGACGAGGTACTCGCCCTTGTACACGAGGCCGTCCTCCACGAGGCGCACGAAGACCTCCTGCACGGCCCGGCTGAACCCTTCGTCCATCGTGAAGCGCGAGTACCGCCAATCGCACGAGTCACCGAGGCGGCGCTTCTGCTTCAGGATGATGTCGCCGTACTCCTCGCGCCAGTCCCAGACGTGTGTCAGGAACGCTTCACGACCCATCGCCTTGCGGTCCAGCCCCTGCTCGCGCAGCTTGCGCTCCACCACGTTCTGCGTCGCGATGCCCGCGTGGTCGATGCCGGGGATCCAGAGGGCCTCGAAGCCCTGCATCCGCTTGAGGCGGATGAGGAGGTCCTGCACGGTGTCTTGCAGGGCGTGGCCCATGTGGAGCCGCCCGGTGACGTTGGGCGGCGGCATGGGGATCACGAAGGGCTCCTTCTCGCCGCTGGTGACCGCCTCGGTGTCGGCGTGGAAGAAGCCGCCGTCTTCCCAGTAGCGGTACCACTTGGTCTCGACGGCGGTGGGGTCGTAGGGACCGTCGGCGGCCTCGGGGAGGGGCGCGGCGGCGGGCGCCTCGGGGAGCGGGGGGCGGGGGGTGTCGGCCATCGGTCTCGCGGGAGGGGCGGCGAAGCTACCGAGGCGGGCGGGGGAGGCGGGGTGAAAGGCCCGCCTCGGTGCAGAGGCGGGGGCACCGAGGCAGGCGGGGGAGCGCTCGGTGCCGTTCGCCGTCAGGCGTCCGGCGCTTCGAGCTGGCCTCGGAGATACGCGGCATCGGCGAGATCCTTTGGGCGCCCGGAGGCCTCCTTGTTCACGATGAGGTGGCGGAGCGCGATCACATGGACGCGCGTCCCGTCCTCACGGCTCCCGGTCGCAGGCGCGCACGTCTGGAGCGCCTACCGGGAAGGCCCGCAGTTTTAGAACACGGGCCGCCCGGCGGCGCTCGTCCGGCGTCATCTGGAGGTGCTGCGCTCGGTCCCATGCGTCGGCCTCTTCGAATCCGCGCGCTTTGTGGACGGTCCGGTCGCGGGGAGCCTGTGGAGGAGGCGTCTCGGGCATGGAGAGGCAGAGCAATTCGGGCCTCTTGTGAGACCGTGCGAGATCTCGCTAGTTCCGGTCAAGCGTGGAGGCGAGTACAGCCGGGTGCGTCCGCGATGCTACCGAGGGGGGGGCACCGAGGCGGGGAGCGGCCTCGGTATACTCGTGCCCATTGTCTGTCCACCTGCCTTGCGCGCGTGCGTCCTCCGTCTGTGCGGATTGCTGGCCCTCGCCGCCTGCGAGGCGCCGCCCCCGCCTCAGAGCACGACCCGAGGCACGGAGGCTGTCTCACCCTCTGCGGACACGACCGCGAGGCCCGTCTTTCGCACCCGCGAATGGACCATTGACGATGGGCTGCCGACGCCCGTCGAGTCCATCGCGCAGACGCCGGACGGGTACCTCTGGATGGCGACCTCGGACGGGCTGGCCCGCTTTGACGGCCACCGGTTCGTGGTGTTCACCACCGAGACCACGCCGCTCTTCCGAAGCCACCTCTTCCTCGCGGTCGATGTGCTCCCGTCGGGCGATCTCTGGGTGGGGACCCGAGACCGGTGGGCGTATCGCCTCCGGGACGGCGAATGGTCCGCGTACTCGCTCGATGACGCCTTTAGCGGTGAGCATTGGATCCAGGGCTTCGAAGAGGACGCCGAGGGCACCGTCTGGGCTGTCAGCACCGGCCCGTACCTCGCGAGGTTCGATGGCGAGGCGTGGACCCGGCACACGGATCGGCTGGAACTCTCCTGGCCCGCGTTCACGGCAGACGCGCAGGGCGTCCTCTGGTCCAAGCTCCACGCGGGCGAGGCCCCGGACGTCCCCACGGCCCCCATCGGGGGCGACCTCGTCGCGCGTCTCGTGGGCACCCGCTTCGAGCCTGTAATCCAGGAGGGGCTGATAGGGATGGCGGCGACCCAGTACGGCCCGCTGCTGCATGTCCGCGAGGAGCCGTCATCCGCTCCAGGCGACAGGTTCCGCGTCACCCTCACCGATGCCGAGGGGGAGGCCCTGACCTGGATCTGGTTCGACGACATCACGGAGCGCGCGATGCTGGTGGACCGCGCCGGTCGCGCCTGGGTCCAACTCTCCGACGCCGAGGGGCAGAACGAACTCGCCGTCGTGAAGGACGGCGAGGAGATGGCCCGTTTCCGGCCGGAGGGCGCCACGTGGTTCGAGGACGTGTACGAGGACCGTCAGGGCGCCATCTGGACCTTCTCGACGAGCACGGGTCTCATCCAGATCACGGAAGATCCCTTCCGACGGTTCACCACAG
>JBCCPW010000153.1:0-7671 GCA_039024735.1 Bacteroidota bacterium | reverse complement strand
GCGAGCCTGCGCGCAAGCGACTGCCCGGGTAGCGCTACCGCTGGAGCAGATAGCTCAGCTTGACGAGCACCACGTCATCCGCGAAGGTCCCGAAGAGGTCGTCGAACTGGCCCAGCGTCCCGCGTTCGAAGGGGGAGTCGCCCGCCTCGGTGCGGAGCACTTCTTCGAACACATCGTCCCCGGTGGCGTGCTGCCACACGACGAAGAGTGTGGAGCCGGGGCGGTACTCCCAGCGGAGCACCGTGTTGGTGAGAAACGACGCGAACGCGAAGTCTCGCCGCTTCGGGTACGCGTCGAACGGACGGAGATCGTCAGCGGTGGCGAGCAGTTCGAAGTCCGTGAACTGCCCTCGCGCGGCGAACAGCTGGCCGTAGAACTGGAGCGAGAGCGTCGGGCGGAAGATGACCGTGGCGCGGGCCGTCAGGTCCAGCCCGTTGGTGTCTCGCGAGCCGAAAACCGGCAGGAAGTATCCCGTGGCCTCCGGAAGCGCCACGGCGTCGGTGCTCGGCGAGGCGCCCTCCAACAGGGCGCCCACCGCGCTCGCGTCGAGACCGAGGCGGACGAGGTCGGCCGCGCCGAGGTCGCCGGGCGCTCCCGCCTCGGTGCCGACGTAGAGCAGGCCGTCGGCATCGCGCACGAAGCCCTCGTTAACGGCCCAGGCCCGCACGTCTCGCGAGACTTCGACCCGGCCGGTCGCGCTGACCTCCAGCCGGTCGTTCACGGTCCAGTCCGCCGAGACCTCCGGGAAAACCGAGGCGCCCCCTTCGGCGTCGAGCCGGAACCCCAACTCCAGCCCGCCGATGAGTTGGCGGCGGGTGTCCGTGGAGATCTCCACGTCTCCGGAGACCGAGAGGAGGTTGCGAACAGGCCCGAGGCCGCGCGTCTCGCGCACGTCGTACCCACCGATGCCTTCGATCCGGGCGAAGGACCCCACGTCCTGAAAGCCGCGAAGCTGCCCGCTAGAAAACGTCCCGAGTTCGCCGCCCCGAAAGGTGCCGTCCGAGTAGGTCGCGGTCGCCGACCCGAACACAAACGTACCGAGGCGGCGGAACGGGCCGAAGGGCTCGTTGCGGTTCCAGTCGACGCCGTAGGCGAGGTTCGCCCGCACGAGGTCGGTCTGTCGGAAGCTGCCGACATCGTTGTTGCGGAAGCCGGGCGAGAAGACCCGGAACCCGCTCCCGAAGCGGCCGAAGCCCTTGACCTGATCGAGCCCGGCGTAGAGCGCGAAGCCGCGAGCGGTGCCGCTGTCCTCGTCGCGGATGGACCCCGCGAGGACGCCCTCGGCCTGGTACTGCTCGTCGGCACCGAGGCGGATCTGCCAGTCGCCTGCGCCGAGGACGCTTCGTGTGCAGGCCCGGTCCGCGCACGCCGCCGAAGTCTCGTCGTAGGCGGTGACGGTCCCGCCGACAAAGCTCTGCCCGCCTCGGACCTCCTGCCGGATCCTCCCGACGCCGAACCACTCGCTCGCCTCGGTGCTCCGGCCGGTCGCGGCCGCGAGGGTGGCAAACGACAGGCCCGAGGCGGTCCGCCCGGTGAGCTTCGTCGCGGCGAGAACCGGGGCGGCAGCGCCGATGCGACGGGTGTAGACCAGCGCGCCGTCTCGCGAAAAGCCCTCGTCGAAGATCTGCGTGCCCTCCAGGAAGAACGGCCGCCGCTCGGGGAAGAAGGTCTCGAAGGTGGTCAGGTTCAACTCGGCCGGGTCGGCCTCCACCTGTCCGAAGTCCGGGTTGACGGTCGCGTCCAGCACGATACCGGGCGTGAGGCCCACCTTGAGGTCTGCGCCCACGTCGATTTCGTCGCCGAAGGCCGCCGTACCGGGAGTCGTCGCGCTCTCGAAGCGGCTCGCGCTCGCAAGGGTGTACGGCACGACCTGGAGCAACCGCCTCGGGCGCACCCCCGCGACGCCATCGAGCCGCCCGAAGAACTGCACGACGCCCGCGTCGGCCTCTTCGAGCGGGAACGGCGACCAGAACGCCTCCTCCCCGAGGCGGGGAATGACGCGCCGGAAGTTGATGCCCCAACTTTGCGACTCGCCGGAGAACCGGAGTTGAGAGAACGGGATGCGGAACTCGGCGGTCCAACCGGTGGGCGTGAGGCGGACGGCCGAGAACCAGACGGCGTCCCACGAGTCGTCGCCCTCGTCGCCTTCGATGAGGGCGTCGAACTGCACGCCCGCGGCGGTGACGCCGAAGGCGCGGGCGGTCCGCCCGTCGTTGTAGCTGTCGATGGCGACATCGAACGCATCGGCGATGCCCGTGTCGTCTCGGCGCGAGAGCGGACGCCGGATCGCGCCCGGCTCTCGGTCGGTCATCTCGGCGCCGACGTAGATCGCGTCGTTCGACACCAGCACCCGGACGCGGGTCGTCTGGGAGGAAGGCGCCCCCTCGGTGGGCTCGATCTGCACGAAGTCCGTCGCCACGTCCGCCTCGGTCCATGACGCTTCGTTCAGCACTCCGTCAATCGTCATCGCCTCGGCGGGAGAGGCCGCGATCGAAGGCGGATCGTCCGGGCTCGCGCCCAGAGGCATCGCGAGAAGCAGGTAGGCGAGGGTGAAAGGCATCGCGAAGAGAGGCGCTGGGAAGGTCGGGACGAGCGAGACGGGGCGTTGTGAATCGGCGGCGCACGCTGGCGTCGGGACGTGCGACCTTCGGCGTGCCATGCCGGACCAGTTCCTTACCCTCACGGCCGCCACGCGAGCGGAGCCTCCCAAGACCAAGGGGTCGCGGTTCCTCGGCCTCGCGGCGCCCGCGACCACCGAGGCGGACGCTCTCGCCGTCGTGGAGAGCGCGCGTCGGGAGCATCATGCGGCGCGGCATCACGTGTGGGCCTTCCGCCTCGGTCCGGACGGGGCGCAGTGGCGCGGCAGTGACGACGGCGAGCCCAGCGGAACCGGCGGCCGACCGTTGCTCCACGAACTCGAATCGCGCGGCCTGACCGACGCCGTCGTGGTGGTGACGCGGTACTACGGCGGGACGAAGCTGGGCACAGGCGGCCTCGGGCGGGCCTACGGCGAGGCGGCGTCTCTCGTGCTCGATGTTGCCGCCGAGGCGGGGCGGATCGTGCAGCGGACCGTCCGGGTGCCCGTCACGCTCCGCTTCGCCTTCGCGGACACCTCGGCCGCGATGCGGACGCTGGAGGCGTTCGACGCCGAGATCCGCGACCAGACCTACACCGAGGTGGGCACGACGCTCGCGCTGGCGGTGCGGCAGTCGCAGGCGGAGGCCCTCGCGGCGGCGTTCGTGGACGCGACGGCCGGTCGGGGCCGGGTGGACCTCGGGTGACCGGTTCCGCCTCGGTGGGGGCCTGGAGGTCACGGACGGTAGATCCCACACCCGCAGCCTCCCGCCCGCCTCGGTGCCGAGGCGGACCCCAGGTTCAGCACCGAGGCGGGACGCACGTAGGTTCGGGCATGGACCGCCGCCGCTTCCTCTCCCACACCGCCGCCGCCAGTGCCGTCGCGACGGTGGCCGCGTGCGGCCCCGGGCCGGGCAACGGCCGCCGCAACACGGGCGAGTCTCGCGAGTCCGGTCCGGGCATCGTGACGCGCCCGAGGCTGCGGTGGCGGCTCGCGTCCTCGTTTCCGGGGGCGCTGGACGTGATCTACGGCGGTGCCGTCAGCGTCGCCGAGCGCGTGCGAGATTTGACGGGAGGGCGGTTCGAGATCGAGGTGTTCGAAGCGGGCGAGATCGTCCCGGCGCTTCAGGTGCTCGATGCGGTCCAGAGCGGATCGGTGGAACTCGGCCACACGGCCGGGTACTACTCCCTCGGCAAGAACCCCGCCCTCGTCTTCGATACCACGCTGCCCTTCGGGATGAACGCCCGCCAGCACGACGCGTGGGTGCGCGAGGGCGGGGGAGAGGCCCTCATCGCGAGAACCCTCGCCGACTTCGGAATCGTGGGGTTCCCGGCGGGCAACACGGGCGTGCAAATGGGCGGCTGGTTCCGCGAGCCCGTCCGGTCGCTGGGGGACCTGCGGGGCCTTCGGATGCGGATTCCGGGTCTGGGCGCCCGCGTGATGGAGCGCCTCGGGGTCATCGCGCAGACCATCCCCGGCGGCGAGATCTACCAGGCTCTGGAGCGCGGCGCCATCGACGCGACCGAGTGGGTGGGGCCGTACGACGACACGAAGCTGGGCTTCCACGAGGTCGTGCAGACGTACCACTATCCCGGCTGGTGGGAGCCCAGCGCGACGCTCTCGCTCTACGTCAACCGGGCCGCATGGGACGGCCTGCCCTCGGAGTACCAGGCCGCGATCCGCCTCGCCGCCGCCGACGCCAACGCGACGATGCTCCACCGCTACGACGCGCGCAACCCGGAGGCGCTCGCGGCGCTCGTGGACGGCGACGTTCGCCTCGTGCCCTTCCCCGAGGACGTGATGCGGGCCGCCTCGGTGGAGGCGCGGGCTCTAGTGGACGAAACCGCTGCCGACGCCGACGATCACTACCGCGCGCTCCTCGCGAGCTACCGCGCGTTTCAGGCCGCGAGCGACCGCTGGCTCGGATCGGCAGAGCTCGCGATGGCCCGCTTCGCCGCAACCTCTCCCGCCTCGGCACCGAGGCGGGCATAACGAGAGGGGAGACCGGGCCGGGAGCCCGCGCGCGGGACGGCCGTTCACCTCGCGCCCCTCTTCTGCCTCCCGTCGTGAAGGCCCGTCTCCTCGCTCGCCTGGACGAGCTACGGTCCAGCTACTGGTTCATCCCCAGCCTCATGGTCGTCGCCGCGATGGCGCTGGCTTTCGGAGTGACGTACGCGGACGGCCGCCTCGGTGCCGATTGGATCGAAGAGATCTCGTGGCTCTACGCCTTCCGCCCCGATGGCGCGCGGGCGTTCCTGAGCACCATTGCCGGGTCCATGATCGGCGTCGCGGGCGTGACCTTCTCGGTCACCATCGCGAGTGTGGTGTACGCGTCTGGGCAGTACGGTCCGCGGCTGCTGACCAACTTCATGTCCGACCGAGGCAACCAGATCACGCTCGGCACCTTCATCGCGACGTTCCTCTACAGCCTCCTCATCCTCAGCACGATCCGGTCCGAGGGGGAGACCGGTGGCGAGAATCCAGCGGACGGCATCGCGGGCGCGTTCGTGCCGCACATCGGGGTGTTCGTGGCGCTCTTGCTGGCGCTCGCCTGCATCGCGATGCTGATCTACTTCATCCACCACACGCCCGAGTCTATCCATGTCTCGAACGTGATCGCCGGGATCGGCCGCGGGCTGCGCCGCAAGGTCTCGACGCTGTTTCCCGAGCGGATCGGAGAGGGCGTGCCGGGAGAGGAGGCCCGCGAGGCGGACGAGATCGTGACCGAGATGCCGGACGGGTTCTACGACGAGGCCGTCGCCGTCCGAGCCGATGGCTCCGGGTACGTCCAGGGCATCGACACCGAGGCGGTTCTCGCCCTCGCGACGGACGGTGACCTCGTGATCCGCATCCGCCACTGTCCAGGGGATTTCGTCTCGGAGGGGGACCCGCTCGTGCTGGCGTGGCCGCGAGAGAACGTGACCGACGATCTCAGCACGCGCCTCCGTGTGACCTTCGCGTGGGGCACCACCCGCACCCCGATGCAGGACGTGCGATTCCTTGTCAACGAACTCGTGGAGATCTCCGCGAGGGCGCTCTCGCCCGGTGTCAACGACCCGTTCACGGCGATCTCGTGCCTGGACTGGCTCTCCGCGACGCTCAAGTGGCTCGCCGAACGTGAGTTTCCGAGCCCCGACCGCTACGACACACACGGCAAGCTCCGTGTTGTCGCAGAGCCGACGACCTTCAGCGAGTTCGTCACGGGCGTCTACGGACAGCTTCGGCCGTACCTCGCGGCGGACCGGAACGCGGCCTTGCACGCGCTCAAGACCATCGGGGAGATCGCTGGGCGAACGGACCGGCAGAATCGACGCGATGCTCTCCGTCACGAGGCGGACGCGATTCTGGACGGGGCTCGCCACGCGCTCCCCATCGAGGCGGATCGCGCGACCGTTGAGGAGCGGCACGAGGTGGTTCTGAGACTCCTCGCGGGGTACGAGGATATCGAGTCGTACACGAGCCGCGTCCGCTGGATCGGCGGGACAGCGTGAGGGGGACGCTCACCGATAGCTTCTGGCCTTTGCCCCACGCGCCATGAGAATCGCCGTCATCGGAGGCCTCGCCTCGGGTCCCGCCGCCGCCGCCGAGGCGGCCCGTCAGGACGGAGCGGAGGTCGTGTTGTTCGAGGCCGGGCCGGACGTGTCCGTCGGCGCGTGCGAAATCCCGTACGCCGTCGCGGGTCGGCTGGGTGGGATGGAGAGCCTCATTGTGAACACGCCAGAGGAACTGGAGAGGACGCGCGGATTCCGCGTGTTCACCCGGCACCGCGTGGATCGGATCGAGCCGCGAGCGGGGCGGCTGACCGTCACGTCCCTCGCGCATCGCGCCACCCGCGAGGAGGCGTTCGACCGGTTCATCCTCGCGACGGGTGCCCGCGCGCGCCGCCTCGGTGTGGAGGGCGAGGACGCCCCCGGCCTGTTTTCGCTGCGCGATGCCGCCGATGCGCGGGCGCTCACGATGTGGCTCCGCACCGAGCCGGTGCGGCACGTCGTGGTGGTGGGGGGCGGCTACGTCGGATTTGAGATCGCCGAGGCTATGCGGGACCGGGGCCTCCGCGCGACCATCCTCGATCCGGCCGGGCGCGTCCTCGCGAGCACCCTGGACGCTGAGGTCTCCGGCCTGCTCACCGAGGCGGTCCGCCTCGGTGGCGTGACCGTCCGGGCCGAACGTCCGACCGAGGTGCTCACCGAGGCGGACGGGCGCGTTCGCGCGGTGCGGACCGACCGGGGCGAACTCGTCGGGTGCCAGGCCGTGGTGGTGGCGGTGGGCGTGGAGCCGCGAACCGCCCTCGCCGAGGCGGCGGGCGTCGCGCTTGGACCCACAGGCGCTGTCGCGACGGACCGCGAGATGCGCACCACCGTGCGCGGCGTGTGGGCCTGCGGCGACGTGGCGGAGACCTTCCGCGTCATCGACGGGGCGCCGGTCCACCTCCCGCTCGCACCCATCGGACGGCGGACGGCCCGCGTGGCGGCGCGAAATGCCGCTCGCAGGCGAGGCACGGCCGACACGTTCCAGGGCGTCACGCCGTCGGCCGCCGTGAAGGCGTTCGGCGTCGAAGCCGCCTCGGTGGGCCTCACCGAGGCACAGGCGCACGAGGCCGGGTTCGATGCCCTCGCGGTCCAGATCCGGCACACGACCCGGACCGCGCTGTTTCCGGGAAGCGCCCCCATCGACGTGCGGCTCGTCGTGGACCGGGAGCGAGGGCGCCTCCTCGGTGGACAACTCGTCTCGCGCGAGGGCGCCGCGCTTCGCGCCGACGTGCTCGTCCCGCTGATCCGCGCCCAGGCAACGGCCCGCGAACTGGCCGAAGACCTCGATCTGGTCTACAACCCGCCCGTCGCCCCGGCCGTGGATCCGTTGATTGTGGCCGCAAGCGCGGCGCTTCGGGCGATGGCAGCGTAGCGACGAGATCGTCCGCCACCGAGGCGGGGGTGAAGCAGAGCCGCATCCATCGTCGTCGCTGATGGCGCGATCGGGTCCTCGCCGCCTCACGGACCGCCTCGGTACCGGATCGTGGGAACACACCGGCGCGCACGCTTTCGCACGGAAGAGATGAACGCCGCCGGGTCCGGGCGCGAGACTGTTCCGCCTTGCTG
>JBCCPW010000152.1:0-7706 GCA_039024735.1 Bacteroidota bacterium | reverse complement strand
GAAGAGGGCAGCCCGGTGGTGACCCAGGAGATGATCGATCTCGCCGCGGGCGACCGCTGGCAGCGCTGGCCGGTCGATCCCAATCTCGAGGGAGGCGATCAGGTCCACTTGATTCAGCTCGACGACGCGGATCTCGGTCTCGGCTTCCGCGATGGGATCGACAACGACGACGACGCGTTGGGTGGTGTCCCGCTGGATTACCTCTGGGAGCCCGGAAGCCCAGTCGTGACGCAGGAGATGATCGCCGCAGCGAGCGGGGACGCGCCCTACTTCCGCTTCGCGGTCCCAGATACCGACATCGTCCTCTACGATGTCAAGGCGGAGGACATCGGGAAGCCCTACGCCGACGGCGTGGACAACGACGGCGACGGCGCAACCGACGAAGGCATCGATGAGGGCATCGACGAGATGATTGACGAGCGCCGCGACGACGGCATCGACAACGACGGCGACTGGCGCTCCACGTTGGACGATGTGGGCCTCGATGGCTCCGACCTCACAGGAGACACCGGTGAGAACGATGGTCTGCCCACCTCGGGCGCTGGGACCGACTTCCCCGGGGAGCCGAACGTGGACGTGACGGACATCTCCGAGTCCGACCAGATCGGCATCACGAACGTCCAGTACACACCCGCGGGCGGGATCAACTTCCAGACGGTCTCCGATCAGCGGCTCTTCTTCGACTTCCTCGTGCCGGGGCAGTTCACTCTGCTTGAGCCCGGTAGCCCGCTCCCATCCCAGGACAACGACCTGTACGTCTCGGCGGGCATCTTCCCGCTCGCGGCGGGACAGACCGAGAGCGTGTCCTTCGCGGTCATCATGGGCGACGTGGACTACGGCCGACCCGCGACGGATGTGGACGGTCGCTACCGAGACCTCCTCGACAAGCGCACCAACGCGCAGGAGGCCTACGAGGCGGACTATCGCTTTGCCCAGGCGCCCGTCTGCCCAACCGTCGAGGCGGTCACAGGCGACAGCCAGATCACCCTCTACTGGGACGACGCGGCCGAGCGCTCCTTCGACACGTTCATCGCCGACCTCGCGATTCCGGGCCTCGACCCCAACGACTTCGAGGGCTACCGCGTCTACCGCTCCACGGACCCGGGCTTCCTCGACGCCCGGCAGATCACGGACGGCTTCGGCAACATCTCGTTCCTGCGCCCCATCGCGCAGTTCGACCTCATCAACTCCTTCGAGGGCTTTCACCCGGTGCCTGTCAACGGCACCCAGTTCTACCTGGGCAGCAACGCGCGTGACGCCGGGGAGGCCGCCAACGGCCTCTCGAACGTGTTCGTGGACGACGATGTGGTCAACGGCGTCACGTACTACTACGCCGTCACGAGCTACGACTTCGGTGCGACGGCGGCTAACATCCCGCCCTCGGAGTGCTCCATCGCGATCACCGTCGGCCCGGACGGGTCCATTCAGTCCACCGGCCCGAATGTGGTCGTCGCGACGCCGAGCCAGTCGGCGGCGGGGCGCGTGGACGAGAACCCGCCGGTGGAGCGTGTGCAGGGCTTCGGAAGTGGAGGCATCCTCTACGATGTCATTGACCCGACCGCGCTGCAGGACGGCCACCGCTACCGTGTCACCTTCCGCGACACTGTCGTCACGGGTCTCCGGGGGAACGTGGTCACGCAGGACACCTTCCGCACGCGCGACGTGACGCTTCAGGACCTGACGGACAACGAGACCCTCTTCGAGAACTCGCGCGTTTGGACCCCCCAGCTCGCGGCGCCCATCACCGAGGGCTTCCGCCTCGGTTTCGATCCCATTCTCTTCACCCGCCTCGATACCGATTCGACTGGGTGGGCAAGCGACGAGATTCAGGAGTTGATCGTGCGACGGTTCTCCTTCCCCGGCAACCCGCCCGGGACGCGGTTCCCCTCGGACTACCGCATCGAGATCGGACAGCCCGGCTCGGGCCAGGCCGTCGAGTTCGACATCCGCTTCGGCTCCACGTTCACGATCCCGGCCAAGCCCACCAACTTCCAGGTCTTCAAGACCGTTGTGGGCGCAGGAGGCCAGACGACTGAGGTGCCGGTGCCGTACGCGTTCCTGGATGGAACCGGTGCAGGCTCCGAGCCCTTCGGCGTGGGGTCGGCGGCGACGAACCTGCTCTCGTCCGAGACCAACATCAACGGCACTGGAGTCAACGACTCCGACCGGATCTTCCTGCTGGAGAACGTGCCCAGCGATGGCCGCGACGAACTGGTCCCAACATGGGAGCTGCTCATCGATGTCTCGCAGCAGAGCCGCCGTCTCCCACAGCCCGGCGACGAGGGCAGCGTCATCACGGTCAAGCCGTTCCTTTCCTCCGACGTGTTCGAGTTCACGGTGCAGTCGCCCACCTTCGACGCCGAGGTGGCGGAGAGCCTGCTGGACAACGTCCGGGTGGTCCCCAACCCGTACCGAGGCGCGAGCCAGTTTGAGACCGCCAACACCTTCCCGACCGGACGCGGCGAGCGCGCGATCCGCTTTGTCAACCTGCCGCCCCGCGCGACGGTCCGCATCTTTACCTCCAGCGGGCGCCTCGTGAAGACCCTCCAACTGGATCAGGGATCGAACGACACGGTGACGCCGGACATGCTGCTGCGCGGCTCCCTCCGGTGGGACTTCCTGAACGAGAACCAGCTGGAGGTCGCCTACGGAGTGTATTTCTTCCACGTGGACGCGCCCGGCGTGGGCGAGACGACCGGCACCTTCGCCATCATCAAGTAGACCGATGCAGAACGACCCCCGCTCCCCATCGGTCCCCCTCGCGATGACCGCATCTTCCCCCGCACCGAGGCGGGCCCACTGCCTCCGCCTCGGTGCCCTCATCGGGGCCCTCGCGCTGCTGACCACGCCTACTCTCGCGCAGTCCGGGACGGCCGCCGCCGAGTTCCTCAACGTCCCCGTCGGCGCCCGCGCGACGGCCATGGGCGGCGCCTTCGGCGCGACCGCCTCGGACGGGACGGCGCTCTACTGGAATCCCGCCGGGCTCGCCACGCTGGACGGCAACGCGACCGCCACCTTCGAGTACGCGCCGTGGTACGTCGGGAGCGACTTCAACTTCGCCTCGGTGACGGGCGAAACCCCCTTCGGGACGGTCGCCATCGGATTCACCTCGCTCGCGTTCGACGACATGGACGTCATCCGCGAGGACGTGAACAACCAGGAGCCCACGGGCGAGACGTTCTCCGCCGGGAGCTACGCCGTCTCGCTCGGCTACGCCAACCAACTCACGACGGCGTTCTCCATCGGTGGGACGGTCAAGGTGGTCCACGAGAGCATCTCGGAGTCCGCCGCGACCGGCGTGGCCTTCGACGTGGGTACACTCTTCGAGACCCCGTTCCGGGGCGTCCGCCTCGGTGCGAGCATCGCCAACTTCGGGTCCAAGATGTCCATCACGGGCGAGGACCTCAACATCGACTTTGACCCGATCCCGGGCCAGAACGGCAACAACAACTCCGTCCCGGGCCGGATCACGACCGACGCCTTCGACCTCCCGCTCACCATGCGCGTGGGGCTCTCCGGCGAGGTCTACGAACAGTCAGGCACGCGCGTCACCCTGGCAGTGGACGCCCTCTCGCCCTCCACGGCGGATCAGCACCTCAACCTCGGCGCCGAGGTGGCCTTCCTTGGTGGCCTCGTGCAGCTCCGAGGCGGCTATCAGGAACTGTTCATGTCCGAGAGCACGCGCTCCTTCACCGCAGGCGGCGGCATCCGCTACGCCTTCGGCAACCTGGACCTCGCGGCGGACTACGCCTACGAGGCCAACGAATTCTTCGACGGCATCAACCGCATCGCCGTCGCCCTCAAGTTCTGACCGATCCTGCCCGCCTCGGTCTCTCCACGGAGACACCGAGGCGGGCGGAACACCAGCGAGCGGGATTGGCCGCTCGCCCGCCGCGAGGCCTTGTCTCCAGCGGTTCTCCCTCGCCTCCGGGCGCTTTCTCCCCGGCCCTCCGGGGTTCACTCACCACCCTCATCATGACTCCCTTCGCTACATACGGGCGATGGCTCGGCGTCGCGGTCCTCGCGGTCGCTGTCGCTGCGCCTGCTCTTGCGCAGCGGAACGTGACCCTCCGGCTCAACACTGCGACGCTGCCGGACACCACGCTCCCGTCCATCTTCAACTCTGACGCCGCCGCAGCGGGCATCCAGGTCCGTGGCTGTCTCGACGGATGTGCCGACAACATTAGTGACCTTCCGGACGGCAACTCCATCGCCTGGGATGCACGCACCACGCTCCTCCCAATGAACGATGGGGGCGACTACTGGAGCACCAGCTTCCAGATCCCCGACAACGAGACGCTGAACTTCAAGTTCTACTCGGATCAGGCCGAGATGCTCGGCATCGGTGGATGGGAAGATGGCGGCAACCACCAGATCGCCTCTGGAACAGGTGACGTCACCCTGGACCTTCACTACTTCGAGAAGGGTGATGACCGCCCCTACGACTGGCGTCCGTTCTCGGCCGATGGCGACTCCGTTGCCGTCTGGTTCCGCGTGTACATGCTGACGGAAGACGCCGTCACGCGCGAGAACAACACCGGCTACGACCGTGACGACATGGCGACGGTTGTCGGCATCCGTGGCGACAACGCGCTCGGCGGCACCCAGGACGGCACCACCACCATTGACTGGGGTGCGACCAACGTCATCCTGAACCGGGAGAGCACGGACGACACGCTCCCGGGGTACGATCTCTATTCCGGTCTCGTGAAGTACCCCGCCTCGGCGTCGGGCATGACCCAGTCGTACAAGTACTTCTTCTCCGACTCCGACACCCCCAACGGATGGGAGGCCGACCCGAACCGGACGTTCACGGTCCCGGCTGCGGGCACGGACACCACGCTCCAGTGGGTGCACTTCTCGGACTCCCCGCCGTTCGACCCGGGCATCGTTCAGGTGACGTCCAACATCGCGTTCACGGTCAACGTGCAGCCGCTCACCTCGATTGGTCTCTTCACCACCGGTGAGGACGCCGTCCAGGTCCGAGGCGGATTCAACGGCTGGGACTGCCCGACGGACAACCAGGACGACTGCCTCCTCACGCAGCAGCCGTTCTCGTCCAACTTCTCTCGCGAGTTCCCGCTCACGAGCACGCCGGGCTCCATGCAGAACTACAAGTACTACGTGGACTTCCAGCCACCCTTCACGGACTCCGACGGCGAGACCCTCGACATCGGCTGGGAAGAGCCGCTCGACTTTGGTGGTGGCGACCGTCCGTTCACCTTCGCCGGAACCGCGACACAGCAGGTCGGGCCGGAGTTCTTCAACAACATCCGCGCGGGCAACGTCATCCCGGATGGCTCCTCCATCGACGTGACGTTTAGCGTGGACATGACCGAGGCGACCACCTTCGAAGTGGACCCGTTCATCCCGGGCACCGACACGGTGGCCGTCCGATTCGCAGACAACGTCTGGCTCCTCACGCAGGGCTTCGTGCCTGGAAGCGAGGATCTGGTTGACGTGGGCGACGGCAACGCCATCGACGGCTTCCAACTCACCGACCCGGACGGCGACCTGATCTACACCGGGACGCTGACCGTCGACGGTCCGTCGTACAACGGCATCGGGTACAACTACTTCTACTCGAACGAGGCTCGTGCGGGCGTCGTCAACGAGGGACGTGGAGGCTTTGGACCGGGCCGCCGCCGCTACCGCTACATCACGGACGTGACCGCCGCGCAGTTCAACTTCGCGCAGGATGCGTTCAAGGAGCCGGGCGCCAACGGCGACTTCACGCCGTGGGAGATCAACCCGACCGGCCCCTTCGCGCCGGGCGACCTCCCGAACTCCATCGCCAACGGCGCCTCGGACATCTTCGTCGCCAACGAGGAGGGACCGGGCCGCACCGAGGGCATCGCCCTGAGCGCCCCGCGCCCGAACCCGACGCGCGCCCGCGCCGAGTTCGACCTCACCATTGAGCGTGCGTCCTACGTCCACGTGGCCGTGATCGACCTCATGGGTCGGACCGTCGCCACGCTGGCCGACGGCACGTTCGCGGCGGGCCAGACCACGTTCGGTCTCAGCACGTCCGACCTCGCGGCAGGCGTCTACGTCGTCCGCGTCCAGGCGGACGGTGAGGTGGCGACGCGCCGTCTGACGGTCGTCCGGTAACCCGGTCAACCGGCACCGAGGCGGGGCAATCCTCCGCCTCGGTGTTCGCATCGACTGGGCCGTGGGCAGCCCCACCACCTGCCCCCGGCCCGCAGCGGGCTCTGCCCGTTTCTTCGCGCCGACCGCCCGCTCGGACGGTCGGCGCGTTCTCTACTGCTAGGTGCCGTCTCCGTACGGAGGCGCCCTGCTGACGAGAGGCCCCTCGGGGCGTCTCCGCGCTTCCCGCCTCGGGACCGAGGCGGACACCCTCCTGGCCTCATGTCGCGTCGTTCTCGCCTCCTCGTCCTCTGCGCCCTGATCGTCGGCGTGCTTGCGCCTGGCGCCGTCGCGCAGACGGTGGACGTGACGTTCCGCTTCATCCCGGATCTCACGCCGCCGCCCATCACGCCGGTCGTGCGTGCGTACACGCCGGGCTCGTTCAACGGATGGGGCCCGAACAGCAACGGACAGATCTCCATCGGCGCGCCGTCTGAGATGGAATACGAGGCGCCGCTTGACGAGTATCGCTACACGCAGACGCTGTCCGTTGGGCAGGACGAGTTCTACAAGATCCACTACCACCGGAACGCCTCGGGGACGCAGTACACGTGGATCACGGATCCCCTCGCGACGACGCCGTGCACCTTCGGCAGCTTCAATGACGACTGCCGCGTCACGGCCTCCGACCCGATGGCCTTCCAGCCCGCCCGCGAGGCGGACGCGAGCGGCCAGATCGTCGCGGTCTCCGTGGGGCTCTTCGGCAGCGAAGCCTTCACGGACATCACCTTCACGGTCAACGGCCAGCCGTACGCCGTCTCGGACGGCATCACAGACACGGGCGACGGCATCTATCGCCTCGTCCTGCCCGCGCCCGTTCCACCGGGCTCTCAGTTCGCCGTCGAGGCTACGGATACGTCGGGCGACGTGGCCTCCACCACGGTCGGGAGCATTCCCCCCGATGTCACGGACGCGCCCGTCCCGGACGGCATCCCGGACGGCATCACGAACACAGCCGAGGGGACCTACCTCGTGCTCCGTGCTCCTGCGAAGACGTACGCGTATGTCCTCGGCGACTTCAATGGGTGGGCTGAGACCGCCGAAGGGCTCATGTTCCGCGACACCACCGACCCGCGCGGAACGCGCTGGTGGGTCCGCCTCGATGGTCTCACGGACGGACAGGAGTATCGCTTCACGTACCTCATCGATGGCACGCTGGAGGTCGCCGACCCCTACTCGCCGCTCGTGTACTACCCGGGCGAAGAACCACACCCCGGCGGCAGCATCGGGTTTGCAGTTGGAGCCTTCACCGCTGGCGAGAGCCTGACCGGAGACTTCAACTGGACCAACGACGACTGGACGCCTCCCGAGGCGGAGGACCTCGTCATCTACGAACTCCTTGTCCGCGACTTCCTCGCCGACCACAGCTTTACGTCGCTCACGGACACCCTGGACTACCTCCAGCGCCTCGGTGTCAACGCCATCGAGCTAATGCCTGTGAGCGAGTTCGACGGGGACGAGTCCTGGGGCTACAACCCCGCCTTCCACCTCGCGCTGGACAAGTACTACGGCACGCCCGCTGAATTCAAGGCGTTCGTCAACGAAGCCCACAGCCGGGG
>JBCCPW010000151.1:0-7706 GCA_039024735.1 Bacteroidota bacterium | reverse complement strand
GGCCACGCCCGAGACCGTCGATGCGTGGCTGGAGGTGGACCTGCCCGATGGCCGCACGCGCCAGTTCGGTCCGCCCGCGACGCGGACCCTCCAGCCGGGGGAAACGCTCATGGCGACCCTCAGCAAGCGCCTCCAGGGCGGAGCGCCCGCCGGGACGTACACCGTCACGGGCTGCGTCGGGCAGCAAGCGGCGGGCCTCGTCTACGACACGGACGTGTTCACCTTCGAGAAGGAGGGGCCACCCTCGCGTCCGGCGGCAGACATGACCATCGAGCCTTTACTCGCGGCGGCGCTCGACGATGTGTTCGTGGTTCCGTCCGAGGCATTCGAGATCGTCGCGGCGGACGTTCGAGGGCTCCCCGAGGCGGCCGGTCTGCTCGCACCGCGCCCGAACCCGTTCGCCTCACGGACGACACTGACGGTGGCACTCCCCGCGCCCGCTAACGTGCGCCTGTCCGTGGTGGACGCGCGAGGCCGCGAGGTGGCCGTTCTCGCCGAGGGGCACCGCGAGGCGGGGCATCACGCCTCGGTGCTGGAGGGCGGGAACCTGCCGCCGGGCGTCTACCTCGTGCGGCTGCTCGTGGACGGTCAGCCGCTGGCGACGCGGCGGGTGCTGCTGGCGCGATAGTGCGAGGGTTGGTATGTGGGAAGGCCTCCGCCTCGGTACCGAGGCGGACCTTCCCAGCCGCCCATGCCGTACGTTGGGGCATGCCACCCATCTCACTAGACGATGCTCGCAGGCGCCTCGATGAGCTCCTCACCGAGGCGGATCGAGGCGAGACCGTCGTGATCTCGCGCGGCGACGGGGCCAGCTACCAAATCGTGCCCGTCCCTGCGCAACGTCCGCATCCCCGGTTCGGTAGCGCCAAGGGAGAGGTTCAGGTCCGCGACGACTTCGACGATCCGATTCCGGGTATCGAGCCGTACGAAGCGTGAGGCTCCTGCTCGACACGCATGCCTTCCTCTGGTTCATCGGAGGAAACGAACGATTGTCACGCTCGGCTCGGGAGGCCATCCTCGACCGCGAGAGCGAACGGTTTGTCAGCATCGCGAGTCTGTGGGAGATGAGCATCAAGGCCGGTTTGGGTCGGCTCGATGTGCCCCGTCCATTCGAGCGGCTCCTCCGAGAACACGTCATCGGCAACGCAATGGAGGTGCTCCCGATCCGCCCCCTGCATCTGGACGTGCTCACCGATCTCACGCAGCACCACCGCGACCCGTTTGACCGGCTGATCCTCGCCCAGGCGACGGTCGAACGCCTGACGATCGTCTCGCGCGATGCAGAGTTCGAGCGATATGGCGTGCCACTTCTGACGGCCTAGCCCCGTCGTGCCATCGACGGCACAGATTCCCTCGGAGCCCAAACGGCCCCGCCTCGGTACCGAGGCGGGAGGCGGCGCAATCACCCGGAGAGCCCGGCCGTCTCTCGGGCCACACCGCCACCACACGACGTGCCGACGCTCCTCCGCCCCCTCGCTGTCGCCCTTCTGCTCGGCGCCGCCCTCGCGCCGCAGACCGCCTCCGCCACGCCCACCGAGGCGGACGAGCCGAAGGTGCTCGCCCTCCTCTTCGCCGCCGACTGGTGCGGGTCCTGCAAGATCCTGGACCCGAAGCTGACCGCCGCCAGAGCCGGTCTCGCCGACGAGCCCGTCCAGTTCGTCACGCTGGACCACACCGACGCGGACGCCCGCGCTGCCGCCGCCGCGACGGCCCGTGAGGGCGGCTACGCCGATCTCTACGCCGAGTACGCAGGCAAAACCGGCTTCGTCCTCCTCGTGGACGCCGAGTCCTTCGAGGTGATCGACCGGATCACGAAGGACGACTCCGAAGTGCACATCCGGCAGAAGGTGCGCCGCGCCCTCGCCACCGCCTAGCCGACCGCCCGGGCGGGGATGAGGAGCAGCGCCCACCGGCCATCCTGGAGCCGGTGCGTCCGGCTTCCGCTTCGAGCCTCCGCCCGGCCTCTCTGATCGCCCGTCTCGCCCATGTCCGCCGCTCTCGCCACGCCCACCCCGCTGCGACGGGTCGCCGCGCCTCCCCCCGAGGCCGCCGCGCTCGACGACCTCCTCCAGCGGGCGTACCGCTACGCGCTCTCGCTCACGCACGACGCCGACGAAGCGCGCGATCTGGTGCAGGACGCGAGCCTGTCCGTCGCGAGGCGAGGCGGCCCCTGGCACGCGGGCTACTTCCTGACCGCCGTCCGCAACCGATTCCTCGACCTGCGCCGCCGTCCACTCCTCTTCGACCGGGACGTGGACGAGACCACACTGGACGACCCCACCGATGACCTCGCGCCCGACGATACCGCACCGTTCGCCGCCGAGGCGCTCAACGGCGCCCTCGGAGAACTGCGCGAGGCCGAGCGCGAGGTGCTCTACCTCCACGCCGTCGAAGGGCTGACCGCCTCCGAGATCGGCGCCCTCACGGACCGCCCGCGAGGCACCGTCCTCAGCCTCCTCCACCGCACCAAGAAGAAGCTCCGCGCCCGCCTGGGCGACGACTACGACCCGACCCCATGACCGACCCCCGACTCGACTCCACGCTCGACGAGGCCGTCCGGGACCACTACCGGGCTCAGGGCCTCGACGCCGACACCCTCGCCACCCTCCGCCGACAGATCGCCGAGGAGGTGCCCTCCGATGCTGCGCCACGCCGCGCGCCCGACCGCCAGGCGGCTCCGGGTGCCCGCACCGCACTCCGCCGCATGGCGCGATGGGGCGCCTTCGCCGCGCTCGCCCTCGCGCTGGGCACCACTCTCTGGCTCGCGTGGCCCGCCACGGGTGCACTCTCCGCCGAGGCCATCGCGCAAGAGATCGCCCTCAACCACGTCGTCGCGCTCGATCCCGACGTGCGCGCGGGCTCCTTCGCGGCGCTCACCGGCGACCTCGACAAGCTCGACTTCTCCGTCATGGAACCCGATGACATCGCGATGGAAGAGGTCATCGGGGCGCGCTACTGCTCACTGGGCGGGCAGATGGCCGCGCAGATCCGCTTCCGCGACGCCAACGCCCGCGTCTGCACGCTGTATCAGGCCCGCGACTCCGAAGCCTTCGATGCCGTGCGCGAGGGCACCTTCGAGATGAGCGGCGTGCGGGTCCGCGTCTGGCGTGAGGGCGGCCTCGTGATGGGCCTCGCGGAACCGATGCACGAGGGGTGACGCCCCGCCTCGGTGGTGCATAACGCCACCGAGGCAGGCGGTAGGGACGACTCGCTGAGTCGCCCGCTCGAAGGGCACCCGCCTCGGTGAGGGCCGCGACGACGGGCTATGAACGCACCGAGACGAGCGGTGGGGGCGACTCGCTGAGTCGCCCCACCAGCACAGGACACCCGCCTCGGTACTGCAGAACACCGAGGCGGAGAACACCACACCGAGGCGTGTGCAGTGTGGCCGAATCCATGCCCCGTGCACGACCCCCGCGCGTCCTGGCGCGTAGCCTCCCGCCGTAGCCGCCTCGGAGTCTCTCCATGTCCGTCTCGCCCGACGCTGTCCTCGCCGCCCTCGCGACTGTCGAGGAACCCGATCTCAAGAAGGATCTGGTCTCACTCGGCATGATCCGCGACCTCGTCGTGGACGGGTCGCGCGTCACGTTCACCGTCGTCCTGACGACGCCTGCGTGCCCGCTCAAGGAGCTCATCCGGCAGCGGTGCGTCACGGCCATCCATCGCGACGTGGATCCCGAGGCGGAGGTGGAGATCCAGATGGACGCCGAGACGACGGCCCCGAACGGGACGCTGGCGCAGGGCGGAGCGGTAGGCATCAAGAACTTCGTCGCGGTGGCCTCCGGGAAGGGCGGCGTGGGGAAGAGCACCGTCGCGGCCAACCTCGCCGTGGCGCTGGCGCAGAGTGGCGCTCGCGTCGGCCTCGCGGACATTGACGTGTACGGGCCGAGCGTGCCGGTCATGTTCGGCATCGCCGACGACGAGAAGCCGCGCGTGGACGAGAACCGCAAGATGATCCCGCTCGTCCGCTACGGCGTGAAGCTGGTCTCGATGGGCTTCCTCGTGGGGCCACAGAACGCGGTCGTGTGGCGTGGCCCGATGGCCTCGCGGGCGGTGCAGCAGTTCATCAACGACGTGGCCTGGGGCGAGTTGGACTACCTCATTCTGGACCTGCCGCCCGGCACGGGCGACATCCAGCTCACGCTCGTCCAGACCGCCCCAATCACCGGCGCGGTCATCGTGAGCACCCCGCAAACGGTGGCGCTGGCCGACGCGCGGAAGGGGGTCGCGATGTTCGGAAAGACCGGGGTGCCCGTGCTGGGGATCGTCGAGAACATGGCCTACTTCTCGCCGCCGGACCTCCCCGACCGCAAGTACTTCCTTTTCGGCGAGGCGGGAGCGCAGCGGCTCGCGGCCGAACTGAACGTGCCGGTGCTCGGCGAAATCCCCATCGAGCAGGCGACGCGCGAGGCGGGCGACCTCGGAGCCCCCATCGTGGCGCGCGAGCCGGAGACGCTCTCCGCCGAGGCGTTTCGTGCTCTCGCGGGCCGGGTCGCCCGCGAGGTCTCCATCCGCAACGCCGAGGCGCCGCCGACGCAGCCCATCGAGATCCTGCATCGATAGCCGCCGGGCGGATGGCCCTGCGTTTCACCGACACCCGCCTCGGTACCGAGGCGGAGAACGCGCAGATCAGGCCCCGCTCACACCGCCATCCCGTCGAGCCTGTACCAGTCGGCGGCCACCGGGAGGGCCCGCGCGAGCTGTCGCTCGTAGGCCTCGCGCGAGACCTCCACAGCGCCCATTCGCGCGAGGTGCGCCGTCTGCATCTGGACATCGAGCAGGGTGAATCCGCCCGCACGGAGGCGCTCCACGAGGTGCACCAGCGCCACCTTCGAGGCATCCGTCTGGCGGCTGAACATGCTCTCGCCGAAGAACGCCCCACCGAGGCGGACGCCGTAGAGGCCACCGGCGAGCCGTCCCTCCGCGTTCCAGCACTCGACCGAGTGGGCCGCGCCCACGTAGTGGAGGTCGGTGTAGGCCCGCCGGATCTCGTCTGAGATCCAGGTGTCCTCGCGTCCGGGGGCAGGCGCCGCACACGCCGCGATGACGCGGGCGAACGCGCGGTCCACCGTCACCTCGAACGTGCCGCGACGGATGCGCTGGCGGAGGCTGCGCGAGACGCGGAGCCCATCGAGCGGGAGCACCGCCCGGGGATCGGGGGCGTACCAGTGGATGCGGTCGTCGGCCGGGTCGGCCATCGGGAAAAGGCCGGACCGGTAGGCGTGGAGCAGGACGTGCGGACGCAGCACAACAGGGCGGGACTCAACGGGAGACTACGCCACGGCAGCCGGACCGCCTGCCCGGCATTTCCGCCTCGGTGCGTTCGCCTCGGCACCGAGGCGGACGGGGTCACGCCGCGACGGCCTCGCGCTCCGTGACCGCCTCGATCATGTGCCCCGCCTCGGGCGTCGGCCCGGAGAGTACCGTCGGGACGGGCCTGTCGGCGCAGTCTTCGAGGCCGGGCGGGCAGGGATCGTCGGCCTCGCGCGGCTCCGGGAGGCCCCACCAGACCACCGCCCCCACCGCCGCCGATGCCAGCGCCGCCGGGATCGCCGTGCCGGGGAAGCTGGCCGCCGCGTAGAGCACCCCCGCGAGCGCGCTGCCCGACGCGAACCCCACGTTGCCGATGGCTGCCGAGAGGCTCATCAGCACGCCTCGCCGCTGGGCGGGCACCAACTCGGTCAGCAACGCCTGAAGCGGGCTGATGCGTCCCGCGGTGAGGGCCATGATGCCGAAGAAGCACGCGAAGGCCGCGAGCGGCGCGAGCTGAGCCAACGGCGTGAGCACCATGAACGCCGCCACGCCGAGCGTCGCGACGACCACGACGCGCTTGCGCCCGATCCGGTCCGAGAGGCGCCCGGCCTGGGGGCCCGTCAGCACGTTCGCGAGGCCACCCAGCGCGTAGAGGCCCGCCACCATCGCGCTCGTGTAGCCCAGCTCGGTTTCGAGCCACGTCGGGAAGTAGATCACGAAGAGGCCGATGCCCGCGAAGAGGACGAGGTAGGTCAGCGACGCGTTGCGGGTGTCGGACCGCGCGAGGAGATCGCGGTAGGCATGCAGCGCCGGAGCGATGCCGAGCCGCTCGCGCGAGGTCGCACCGGCCATCTGGGGCAGCGCCGGAAACGCGAGGAGAAACGCGCCTCCCATCGCGAGGCCGAACGCGAGAAACGGCACCCGAAAGCCACCCATCCCCGCCAGCGCGATCCCCGCCGGGATGCCGATGATCTGCCCCACGGAAAAGCCGCTCATCACCCACCCGCTCGCCCACCCGCGCCGGTTCGCCGGGAACGCATCGCCGATGTACGCGATGGCGGTGCCGGAGAGCAGCCCGCCCGCGGCGCCCGAGGCCGCCCTCGCGGCGAGCAGCGTGCCGAAGGAGTCCGCGAGGCCGTGGAGCAGGAGCGCGACCGTCATCGCGCCGGAGCCCCAGAGGATCATCCGGCGGCGCCCCATCCGGTCAGAGATCGGCCCGGCCACCAGACCGAAGACCCCGAGCGCGACCGAGTAGACCGTCACGAGGAGACCGAGCGCGCCCTCTTCCACACCGAGGTCGGCTCCGATGGTCGGCAGCAGCGGCGCGACGATGATGATCTGGCCCGCCGCCGCGAAGACGAGAAGCCAGAGCGTGAAGAGCGCGAACAGAGGCCGCTCCAGGCGGTCGGCGTCAGGCATGGCCGAACCTACGCCCGCCTCGGTGCTCTGGAACACGGCCTCCGCACCGAGGCGGGAGACCGCCGCTGTGCCTCTTCGGCGGTGAGACGGCGAGCTACAGACGACGGACGACAGCATTTCTGCGGTCCGTGGTCCGTCGTCCATGGTCCACAACAGGACGAATCCAGTGCCCCTCTACCCCGAAGGGGGGTCACGGGCGTGCCCGCCTCGGTGCTCGGGTCAACACTCTCAGCACCGAGGCGGGAGCGGTCGCGCGCTTACGCGTCGGGCGCAGGCTGCGGGGCGGCGTACTTCACGGAGCAGCCATAGGGCTCCGTCCGCGCCGGGTCCGCCGGCTGCCCGGCCGCGAGTGCCTCCATCGCGTTGACGAAGTAGGTCGTGGCCTGGTCCAGGCCGTCCGGGCTGGTAACGCGGTGGTCGTCGATGGCGCCGTTGTAGACGAGGGTGCCCTCGGGCGAGATGACGTACATGTGGGGCGTCGTCTTGGCGCCGTAGAGGCGCCCGACCTCCCCGGTCGGGTCCATCAGCACGGCCGTCTGCTGGCCGCCCTCGATCTCGGTCCGCTCGTTCATGATCTCGGCCTCGAAGTGGCCCTGCTCGCCCGGCGCCGACGAGACGATGGACAGCCACACCACGTCATCTCCGGCGGTGTAGCCCTCCTGGAGCGCCGTCATGTTGCCCGTCGAGTACTGCTTGGCGACGTACGGGCAGTCATAGTTGAGCCACTCCAGCACGACCGTCTTGCCGCGAAGGTCGGCGAGAGTGTAGTCGGTGCCGTCGGTGCCGGTCAGCGTGAAGGCGGGGGCGGTGACGCCCGGCTGGAGATCGCCCGGCGTGGCCTCGGCGGGGGCCGCCTCGGTGTCGGGTGCCTCGGGAGCGGGCGCCTCGGTCGTGACCGCCTCGGCGGTCTCGGCAGGAGCGTCCGCCTCGGGCGCGGGATCGGTGGATTCGGTGCGGCAGCCCGCGAGGACGAGCAGCGCGAGGGCGAAGAGGGAGAAACGCATGGGAACAGGGGTCATCGGGAGGCGACGGGG
>JBCCPW010000150.1:0-7727 GCA_039024735.1 Bacteroidota bacterium | reverse complement strand
TGTGGTTCCAGCGCCGCAAGCACAAGGGCATGACGTACGAGCAGGCCCGCGAGATGGTCGCCGATCCGCTCCTCTTCGGCGATCTCATGGTGCTCGCGGGCGACGCCGACGGGTGCGTCTGCGGGTGCGACACGTCCTCTGCGAAGGTCGTGCGGATCGCCATCCAGGCGCTCGGCGTGGCCGAGGGCTCCGCGCTCGTCTCGTCGTTCTTCCTCATGGTGCTCCCGGACGGCCGCCCGGTCACCTTCGCCGACTGCGCCGTGAACCCGGTCCCGGACGCTGAGCAACTGGCGGGCATCGCGCTGGACGCCGCCCGCAACCACCGCTTCCTGACCGACCAGACGCCCCGCATCGCGTTCCTGAGCTTCTCCACGAAGGGCTCCGCCGATCATCCCGAGGTGGACAAGGTTCGCGAGGCCGTTCGAATCGCGAAGGAGAGGGCCCCGGACCTCGCGCTCGACGGCGAGTTCCAGTTCGACACCGCGTTCGTCCCGAGCGTCGCGAAGCGGAAGGCGCCCGACTCCGAGATCCAGGGCGACGCGAACGTCTTCATCTTCCCCGACCTCGACGCGGGCAACATCGGCTACAAGATGGCGCAGCGCCTCGGTGGGGCCGAGGCGTTCGGCCCGATCCTCAGCGGCGTCGCCCACGCGGCCAACGATCTCTCGCGAGGTGCCGGCGCGGAGGACATCGTCAACGTGACCGCGATCACGGCGCTCCAGGCGGCCGAGATCCAGGGCTGACCCTCCCGCCTCGGGTTGGCGTGAGACCTGCCGATACTCCGCCTGCACCGACCCCTCGCGCCATGCTCCCGATGACCGTCGCCGTCGTCCAGTTCGACCCGAAGAAGGGCGAGGTGGACGCCAACCTCCGTCGCGCGGAGTCCCTCCTCGGTGGCACCGAGGCGGACCTCGTCGTCCTCCCGGAACTGTTCGCGACCGGCTACTTCTTCGACTCTACCGAGCAGGCGCACGCCCTCGCGGAGCCCGTCCCGGACGGTCCCACGACCCGCTGGCTGACGCAGTACGCCCGCGAGACCGGCGCGACCGTCGTGGCCGGGCTGGCCGAGCGAGCCGGGGACGCCGTGTACAACAGCGCGACCGTCGTGACGCCGCGCGGATGGCTCGGGACGTACCGCAAGACGCACCTCTTCTACGAGGAGACCGACCACTTCACCCCTGGCAACACGGGCTTCCAGGTCTGGACGGTCCAAGACCGGCGCGGGCAGAGCTACCGCCTCGGTGCGATGGTCTGCTTCGACTGGTTCTTCCCAGAGTCGGCCCGCACCCTGGCCCTTCGCGGCGCGGACGTGATCGCGCATCCGAGCAACCTCGTGCTGCCGCATTGCCCTCGCGCGATGCCCGTCCGCGCGCTCGAAAACCACGTCTTCACCGCGACGGCCAACCGCATCGGGACGGAGACGAACGGGCGCGAGTCGCTGACGTTCATCGGGCAGAGCGTGATCTGCTCGCCTCGCGCGGCTGTGCTCGCGAGCGCCCCCGAGGCCGAGGCGGCCGTCATCACGGCGGAGATTCTGCCTCGCGAGGCCCGGGACCGCGCCGTCAACGCGCACAACGACCTCTTCGGCGACCGACGGACCGAGATGTACGCGTGATCCCGCCTCGGTGGCGCCGCGACCGCACCGAGGCGGATCAGCCGGGCTCCACGGTGGCCTTCGACCGGGTGTCCTCGAAGCGGTTGCGGCTCCGGTTCTTCCGCACGCCGCGCGCGTCGAAAAACCGCCCGTTCATCGCGACGTAGACGCCGGGCGGGAGCGTCTGCACCGCGCTCCACGCGAAGCCGACGTTGAACTCGGCGTCGCTCTGGCGGAACCGTGCGGGCGTGAGCGAGCCCACGAACACGACCGTCCGCTGGAATCCCGCGCCGTCGGCCACGTCGAGCAGCGCGTCCGCGACGGCCTGGGCCGTCTGCACCATCGTGTCCGTGCCGTGCGTGACGAGGATGCGGTCCGCCTCCGACGCGACGATCCGGTCGGCTACGTGCAGCCGATCCTCCTCGTTGATGGCGAGGCTGTCTTTCCGGAAAATGACGTCCACCTCGAACGGCACCTGCACGCCCGCCGTCTGGAGGATCTCCGCGACGAGCGGATCCCCCACCTCGAACTCGCTCTGCGCGTCGAAGTAGACCTTGTCGATGGTGCCGCCGGTGGTGAAGACCTGGATCATGGAGAGGGGAGAGGGGCCGCCTCGACGGCGGTGGCTTGGAGTCGGTCGGTGACGGCGCGCGTGAGGGCGGAGGCGTTCTCGGGAACACGGGTGGCTGCCGCGACCCGTTCCGCGACCTCTGCCGAGTCCACACCGAGGCGGGCTAGCGTGGCGCGGTGCAGGCTGTCGGCGGGCTCGCCGGTGATCTCGGCCCGGGCGTCGGCGAGGTGCAGATCCGCGAGGATGGCGACGAGCGTCGTGTCGCTCACGGTGCCCGCGTCCGCCTCGGTGGTGTCGTCGCCGCAGCCGGTGGAGAGCAGGCCGAGGCTCCCGATCCACGCGAGGAGAGCAACGTAGCGGAGGGGAGAGGTGCGCCGCGTGCGCACCGAGGCGGGGCCGGTCACGCCGCGTCCGGTGGCTCCGGGACGTCCATCCGGAGGAGGTGCGCCGCGTACGTCTTGCCCTGGGCGTCGAGCTTGAGCGAGACCGTCCCACCGCCGCCGAGGGCGTTGTGCAGCAGGAAGTTGAGCGCCGAGAGGTTGGGCAACTCGAACCGTTCCACCTCGCCGTCCACGCGGGGGCCGAAATGCTCTTTCACGCGCTCGGCCGTGACCGTCTCGCGCAGGAAGGCGTAGTGCGCCGGGTCGCGCGCGATGAGGCCGACGTTGACGGCGTCGCCCTTGTCGCCGGAGCGTCCGTAGCAGAGATCGAGGAGCCGGGGCATATCGGGTCGGAAGCGGTTCCGGAAGGTGGCACCGGTCGGTGCGAGCGTCCGGGAAGATCGCGCGATGCCTCGCCCCCCGCCGCCTCGGTGCAGGGGCGACGCACCTTCCGCCCGCACCGAGGCGGGGGCTCGCACCATCGGGAAGCGCCTTGTACCGCTTCAGGGCTCCGATGTCGGCATGCTGCTCCGTATGTGGCGGAGACGACAGACCACGGACGACAGACCACGGACGACAGACCACCCTCTGCCCGCGGTTTGTCGTCCTCTGGGGCACACCCGGACATCCGGCCGCAGAATCCGACGTGCAGATCCGTGGCGGAGAGATCACCAAAGATGGTGGTTCGGTGGCGGCCGTGGTCTGTGGTCCGTCGTCCCCAGTCGGACGCTGGTCGTCTCCACTGCCTCTACCGGTTCACCGAGGCGGGATCATCCGGCCATCGCGCCTGCCCGCTCCTCGTCCTCGCGCGTGCGGAACGTCGTGCCGATGATCTCCATCTGGCGCAGGAACTCGCGCTTGTCGTAGCGCGGCACGGGGGAGAAGATCATCCCGTAGTAGACGTAGAGCCGGTCGGTCGCCTCGTCCACGAACGCGTAGCGGATGTACGAGCCGCCCATCGGGTAGCCGATCATTCGCCAGAGGCCACGTGTCTCGTCCGCCGGGCGCTCACCGATCTGGACGCTGTCCGTCGTGACGGGCCGTCGCGGATCGAGCTGGATGTAGGTCGAGTCGAGTTCGCCGACGGCAAACTGTTCCAGGAGGTCGTTCGTGAGCGCATCGAGGTCGGACCGAGGCGGCACCTCGGTCACGCCGTCCTGCACGAAGACGAAGAAGTCGCGCCACGTCTCGGGCACGATCCGGCGGAACCGGACGAATTCGCCGGTTCGTCCGGCGGCGGAGACGGTGGTGTCCTGCACCTGGATGTAGTCGTGCTGGAGGGCGAGCGCCCAGCCCTTCGCGGCCATCAACTCGTCCTCCTCCTCGGTCTGCCGGGCGCGGTCGTACATCTCCACCTCGGTCCAGTCGAGAACGTTGCGGTTGTAGACGGCCCGGAGGGAATCGGCCCGACCGAGGAGGGCGTCGGCGAGGAGCGAATCGCTCCCTGCGGTCGCTGTGACGACGACCTGACCGCTCGCCCATAGGTTCTCGCGAACGGTCACGCCCACCGACTGGCCGCTCGTGAGCGCCTGCTGCTGCCCCTCGGGAATCCTCGCGCGGAGGTAGTCCCCGATGGCGGTCCGCGACGTGATCGGCGCGACGAACAGCACGTTGCGCGTCTTGCGGATCTGGGTCAGAAACTCGGGCTCGAGCTGCTGGAACCGGAGCCGGAGAAAGCCCTGCTGGTTGGGGAGCGTGCGGATAGGTTGCGCCAGGACCTCGCGGACGGCGTCGCCGACGGGCCCGTTCCACGTCGAGGTGTCCGAGACGACGAGGACCTCCGGGATGGGGCCGGTCGCCTTCGGGAGGGTGATGAGCGGCTGGTCGCCGCAGCCCGCGACGGACACGAGGAGCGCGGCGAGCGCGAGGGATCGGATCATGTGTCGTGTCGGGTGGCTCCGGCTTTCAACGCGGCGGCCCAGTCGCGAATCTGCGCAAGGCGTTGGGATTCAGTGGATTCCCCCGCCCACAGGTCGTCGGCGAGCCGGATCAGCGCGCTGCCGACGATCACGCCGTCCGCCTCGGCACAGAGGCGGGCCGCATCGTCCGGCGTGCGGATGCCGAACCCGACGCACAGCGGAAGGCCCGCGCCATGAACGGTCTCGCGGACGCGCGCGAGGTATCCGGCCGTGGCATCGCGGTCGGCGAGCGCCGCGCCGGTCAGCCCGGCCTGCGAGACGGCGTACACGAAGCCCGTGGCCCGCTGGGCGACGTGCTCGACGCGCGAGGGCGCCGTGTTCGGGGCAACGAGGTACACGGTGGCGAGGGCGTGGGAGGCGGCAGCGGCGTCCAACTCGTCGGATTCCTCGGGCGGGAGGTCGGGGAGGATCAGGCCGTCCACGCCTGCGGACTCCGCGCGGGCGCAAAAGTCGCCGATGCCGTAGCGCATCACGGGGTTCGCGTAGCCCATGAGCAGCAGCGGCGTGTCGCTGCGCTGACGGAAGCCTTCGGCGATCTCGAAGACGCCCTCCATCGTCATCCCGGCCGCGAGGGCCCGCTCGGAGGCTTGCTGGATGGGCAGGCCCTCCGCTACGGGGTCCGAGAACGGCATCCCGAGTTCGATGAAGTCGGCGCCGCCCTCATCCGCCGCGAGGAGGATGTCCAGCGTGGCCTCGGGCGCGGGGAAGCCCGCCGTGAGGAAGAGGCCGAGGGCCGTGTCGCCCGCCTCGGTGAGCGTGCGGAGGTGGTCAGTGAGTCGGTTCACAACGTCGCAGGGTGGGGCACCGAAGAGACGCCCCGCGGGGCGTCTGTACGGATCGAAATCGTAGGGACGCATCGCATCGCCCCCACCGAGGCGGGTGGGCAGGAATCGCCCATCGGCATCGCCGTCATCCGGCCTCGGTGCCGAGATGGGCGGAGATCGTCTCCATGTCCTTGTCGCCGCGGCCGGAGCAGTTGAGCACGAGCACGCCGCCCGGCATCTCCCGCGCGAGGGCAGGCAGCAGCGCGACGGCGTGGGCCGTCTCCAGCGCGGGGATGATGCCCTCCGTTCGCGAGAGCAACTGGACGCCCTCCATCGCCTCGGTATCGGTCACGGGGCGGTAGTCCACGCGGCCGGAGTCCTTCAGGAACGCGTGCTCCGGCCCGACACCCGGATAGTCCAGGCCCGCCGAGATGGAGTGGGGCTCGATGACTTGCCCGTCGTCGTCCTGCAAGAGGAACGAGCGCGAGCCGTGGAAGACCGCGACGGAGCCTCGCGCCATCGTCGCGGCGTGCTTCATGCCCGGCGCGAGGCCCTCGCCCGCCGCCTCGGCGCCGACGAGCCGGACAGACTCGTCCTCCACGAAGGGTGCCCAGATGCCGATGGCATTGCTGCCGCCGCCCACGCACGCCACGACGGCGTCGGGCGTTTCGCGGCCTTCGACCTCTAACAGCTGGCGCCGCGTCTCCTCGCCGATGACCCGGTGGAAGTCGCGCACGAGCGCCGGGTACGGGTGAGGCCCCACGACCGAGCCGATGATGTAGTGCGTGTCGTGCGGGTTCGAGACCCAGTCGCGGAACGCCTCGTTGGTGGCGTCCTTGAGCGTCTTGCTGCCGGATGTCGCCGGGCGGACGGTGGCACCGAGGAGGCGCATCCGCTGCACGTTGAGGTGCTGCCGCGCGATGTCCTCCTCGCCCATGTACACTACGCACTCGATGCCGAAGAGAGCGCACGCCGTGGCCGTGGCGACGCCGTGTTGCCCGGCGCCGGTCTCCGCGATGATGCGTGTCTTGCCCATCCGCTGCGCGAGCTGCACCTGCCCGATGGCGTTGTTGATCTTGTGCGCGCCCGTGTGGCACAGGTCCTCGCGCTTGAGGTAGATCGTCACATTCCCACCGAGGCGGTCTGCCAGCCGATCAGCGCGCGAGAGGGGCGTCGGACGCCCGACGTAGTCCCGCAGCAGGCGGCGGTGCTCGGCCCAGAAGTCGGGGTCGTCCTGAAGGGCCTGCCACGCCTCACGAACCTCCAGCAGGACCGGCTGAAGGATCTCGGGCACGAAGGCGCCACCGAAGGCGCCGAAGCGACCGCGAGCGTCGGGAAGGGACTGGGGACGTGGGGACTCCGGAGGGGGGGCGAGCATGGGGCTCAAGGTTGTGCTGGAGGGCGCTCCGCCTCGGTGGTGCAGGTGCACCGAGGCGGGGAGAGACGCCCCGCGGGGCGTCTGTACTAGGCCGCCTCGGTGGCGGCGCGGAAGGCGTCGAAGAAGTCGGCGAGCTTGTCGAAGTCTTTGATACCGGGGGATTCTTCGAGGCTGGAGGACAGGTCGACCGCGAACGGCCGCATCGTGTCGATAGCCTCGACGACGTTCTCAGCGGAGATCCCGCCCGCGAGGAAGGTGGGGAACGCGCGCGAGACCTGCCGCGCGAGGCGCCAGTTGAAGCTCTCGCCGGTTCCGCCCCAGAGACTCGTGTGGTGCGTGTCGAGGAGAAGGAAGTCCACGGCCTCGCGGTAGGGCTCCGCGATGGCGAGGATCTGCTCAGCCGCGGCGTCGCTCACGACCTGGACCGACTTGATGACGGGGACCCCGGCCTCGCGGACGGCGGCGCACGTCTCGGGCGTCTCGTGCCCGTGGAGTTGGGCCAGCGCGAATCCGCCTGCTGCGCACGTGTCGATCACGTCCTGCGCTTCGCGGTTGACGAACACACCGACCGCCTCGGGCCCGACGGACCACTCCATGATTTCCTTCGCGGTCCGGGGCTCCACGTATCGCGGACTGTCCCGATGCTGAATGAAGCCGAGGTAATCCGCCCCGGCCGCCGCGCAGTAGCGGGCGTCCTCCAGACGCGTGATGCCGCAGATTTTGACGCGGGTAGGGTTCGAGGGCATGGCCGGGTACGGGCAGCGAGCGTGGGGAGAACGAGGCGTGATCTGGACTACGAACTGGACACTGCCACCTCGGGCCTCACACCCGACGCAAGCGCGATGGCGGTCTCGCGGCGAAGGCGCGCGAGGGCCGCACCGGGGTTGGTCTGCCGCATGAGCGATGTGCCCACGAGCACCGCATCGGCCCCGACTTGACGCAGACGGGCGGCGTCCGCCCCCGTGTAGACGCCGCTTTCCGCGACGCGCGCCACCTCGGGCGGAAGGTGCGGAAGGATGCGCTCGCTCAGGCTGAGGTCCACCTCGAACGTCTTCAGATTCCGGTGGTTGATGCCGACGGCCTCCACCGAGGCGAGATCCACGGCCGACGCGACCCACTCT
>JBCCPW010000149.1:0-7740 GCA_039024735.1 Bacteroidota bacterium | reverse complement strand
GCCGACCAGCAGGTCCCGGCCGAGGCGGTGCTTCCCGGCGAGATCGTCCGCGTGCGCCCCGGCGAGCGGATCCCCGTCGATGGCGCCGTGACCGACGGGCGGTCCTTCGTGGACGAGTCCGCGATGACGGGCGAGCCCGTCCCGGTCGAGAAAACCGAGACGGACGAGGTGGCCGCCGGGACGGTCAACGGGACGGGCGCGCTGCTCGTCCGCGCGACCGCCTCGGGCCGAGAGACCGCCCTCGCGCGCGTAGTGCAGATGGTGGAAGAGGCGCAGGGCTCGAAGCCGCCCATCCAGGCGCTCGCCGACCGGGTCGTGCGGGTGTTCGTGCCGGTGGTGCTCGCCGTGGGGGCGCTGACCTTCGCGGTCTGGCTCCTCCTCGGGCCGAGTCCGCCGCTGACGTACGCGCTCGTGGCGAGCGTGAGCGTGCTCATCATCGCGTGCCCCTGCGCGATGGGCATCGCGACGCCGATCTCGATCCTCGTCGGGACCGGGCGGGCGGCGCGGGCGGGCGTCTTCGTGCGCGAGGGCGCGGGCTTCCAGGCGCTCGCCGAGGCGGACACGGTCCTGCTGGACAAGACCGGCACGCTCACCGAGGGCCGCCCCGCCGTGACCGACCTCCTCCGCCTCGGTGGTGGAACGCACGGGGACGACGGACCACCGACCACGTACCACGACGCAAACGCGCCCCCGTCTGAACGAAACGGGTTGGGAAGGCGAGCGAGCCGCCCTGTGAGGTCCCCTCTCCCGCTGGGAGAGGGACAGGGTGAGGGGCTTGCCGAGCACCGAGGTCCATCACGCTCCGCTCCCCCCGTCGAGGCCCTCACCGAGGCGGACCTCCTCGGGCTCGTCGCGGCCACCGAGCGCAACAGCGAGCATCCCATCGCGCGGGCCATCGTGACGCACGCCGAGGCGGCGGGCACCGACCTCCCGACCGCGACCGACTTCGAGGCGGTGCCGGGCTACGGCGTTCGGGCGCAGGTGGACGGCCGCGAGGTGGCCGTGGGCGCGCTCCGCTTCCTGGACCGCCTCGGTGTGGACGTGCCCTCCGACGACCGCGACCGTGCCGGTGCCCTCGCCGCGGACGGCAAGACGCCCGTCTGGGTCGCCGTGGACGGGCGGGCCGCCGCGCTGATCGCCGTCGCGGACCCCATCAAGGCGACCTCGCGCGAGGCGCTGGAGACGCTTCGGCGCCGGGGCCTCCACCTCGCGATGGTGACCGGCGATGCCAAGGCGACCGCACAGGCCGTCGCCCGCTCGCTTGGCATCGAGGAAGTGCATGCCGAGACGCTTCCCGCAGACAAAGCCGAGGTGGTGCGGCGGCTTCAGACCGAGGGCCGCACCGTCGCATTCGTCGGCGACGGCATCAACGACGCCCCTGCCCTCGCCACGGCGGACGCCGGGATCGCCGTCGGAACCGGGACGGATGTCGCCATCGAGGCGGGAGACGTGGTGCTGCTTCGCGGAGACCTCGTGGGCGTGGACCGCGCCGTGGGTCTCGCGCGGCGCACGCTGCGGACCGTCCGGCAGAATCTGTTCTGGGCCTTCGCGTACAACGTGGTGCTGATCCCGGTCGCGGCGGGCGTGCTGTGGCCCCCGTTCGGCCTCCTGCTCTCGCCCATGCTCGCGGCGGGCGCGATGGTGGCCTCGGACCTGTTCGTGGTCGGCAACGCGCTGCGGCTCCGCTCCGCCTGACCCGCCTCGGTGGGGCTCCGAACGCACCGAGGCGGAGGCCCTCACACGCCGAGCGCCTCGCGCCATTCCCGACCCGCGTCGCGCCCGGCGAACACCCACGGCCGCCCCACAGCGCCCGGCGGCAACAGCGACCTCGAGACGGGCGGCGCCCCGTTCGGCGCGACGAACGAGAAGCGGTAGCGCTCGTCCCCGACGGACAGCTTGAGCCCGCCGCCGAAGTAGTACCACGGCGCCACCACCTTCGAGACCTCCGCGAGCGGCACGTCGAACACCATCCCCTCCTCGGTGCGGAACGACAGGCGATCGTCCGCGAGCGTGAGGGCGCCCGGATCGTACCCGATGCCTCGAAGGCGCCAGGCGGGGGAACAGAGTGCGGGATCGGCCATCGCACCAGAGAATACACACCCGCCTCCGTGCTTCCCGACGGAATCGTCCGCCGCCTTCTCTGGATCGACTGCACCGCTGGCGCCGTGGTGGGCGTGGCGGTGCTCACGCTCAGCGGCTGGCTGGCCGACGTGTACGGCCTCCCGCGCGGCCTCCTGCTGGTCACGGGTGTCGCCAACCTCGCCTACGCCAGCTATTCGTTCTCTCTCGCGCGCCGCCGGGAGCGACCGATGGCCGGGCTGACGCTCCTCGCCGCGGCCAACATGGCGTGGGCCGTGCCGTGCCTCGCGTGGGCCTGGATCTACGGCCCGGACGCGACGTGGCTCGGCCTCGGCCATCTGCTCACCGAGGCGGTTGTCGTGGGCGGGCTCGGCGCGGTGGAGTGGACGCAGCGCGAGAGGCTGCGGACGGCGGCATAGTCCGCCTCGGTGGCGGGACAGCAAACGCTCGCCTCGGTGGGGAATCACGGCAGCACCGAGGCGGGCCCGGTCACATCTCCGTAACGCTCCGGTCACCACGGGATAACGGGAGGATCACGCCGAGGTAACTCCTTAATGGGCGCCCGGGGAGAGTCTACAGATCTCCCTCTTCCCTCGCCCCATGCTCCTCCGCTCCGCACTCGCCCTCGTGGCGCTCGCGCTCTCGCTCCCCGCTCAGGCCCAACTCAGCATCGTGCCGCTCGGCACGTACGACACGGGCATCTTTGACGAGGGCGCCGCCGAAATCGCCGCCTACGACGCCGACAAGCACCGCGTCTACTTCATCAACGCCGACGCCAATCAGGTCCAGGCTCTCGATGTCAGCGACCCCACCCAGCCGACGCTCATCGGCAGCCAGTCGCTCCTCTCGGGCGTCGCGAACAGCGTCGCCGTCGCAGGGGACCTGATCGCTGTCGCCGTCGCCTCCGGCACGCCCGGCGTGGACGGCTCCGTCGTCTTCCTCCGGCCCAACGGCAAGATCGTCCGCAGCGTCCCCGTGGGCGACCTGCCGGACTCCATCGCGCTCACCGAGGACGGTCGCTACGCCGTCGTCGCAAACGAGGGCGAGCCCTCGGACGATGGCACCGTGGACCCCGAAGGCTCCATCACCGTCATCGACATCGCGACGTTCACCCCGTACGAGGTCACCTTCGACGCCTTCAACGCAGGCGGCGCGCGAAACGCCGAGATCACCGCCCAGCCGAGCATCCGCATCTTCGGCCCCGGCGCGAGCGTCGCGCAGGACCTGGAGCCGGAGTTCGTCACGATCTCCCCAGATGGCACGACGGCCTTCGTCACCATTCAGGAGAACAACGCGGTCGCCGTCGTGAACATCGCGGCCGCCCTGACCTCCGGCGGCACCTCGGACGCCATCACGGCGCTCGTCGGCCTCGGCTTCAAGGACTGGTCCGCCTCGGTAGATGGCCTGGACGCGAGCGACCGCGACGGCGGCGCCATCCTCCGCCCGCAGCCCGTCTTCGGCATCTACCAGCCCGACGGCGCGGACGCGTTCATGGCGAACGGCCAGACGTACCTCGCCGTCGCCAACGAGGGCGACGCCCGCGACTACGACTTTTTCCAGGAGGAAGAGCGCATCAAGGATCTCACCCTTGATCCCACGGCCTTCCCGGACGCCGCCACGCTTCAGCAAGACGAAAACCTCGGTCGCCTGGACGTGACCACCACCCTCGGCGACCCGGACGGCGACGGCGACTACGACGCCCTCTACGCCTACGGCGCGCGGTCCTTCTCCATCCACGATGCGACCGGCGCCCGGATCTACGACTCCGACGGCGAGATCGAGCGGGTGATCGCCGACCTGGCCGCCTCAGGCGCGATCTCGGCCGAGGCGTTCAACTCGACCAACGACGAGAACGGCTCGTTCGACAGCCGATCAGACGCGAAGGGCCCCGAGCCCGAGGGCGTCGTGGTGGGCGAGATCGACGGGCGGCTCTACGCCTTCGTCGGGCTGGAGCGGATCTCCGCCATCGCGGTCTACGACGTGACGGACCCCGCGAATGCGACGTACGTCCAGTTGCTCCTCAACCGCAACTTCGAGGCGGACGACATCGAGAAGGCAGGCGACCTCGGGCCGGAGGGCCTCGTGTTTGTCCCGGCGTCGGCCAGCCCGAACGGCCAGCCGATGCTCATCGTCTCGAACGAGGTCTCCGGCACGGTCACGCTCTGGGGCTTCGGCCCGGACGACCGTCAGTTCACGCTGACCGTGCTCCACCACAATGACGGCGAGAGCGACCTCCTCGGCTTCGAGGTAGACGGCGTGCCGTACGGCGGCATCGCTCGCTTCGCGACGGTCGTTGAGAACGCCCGCGCGCGCGCCGAGGCGGAGACCGACGGCTCGGTCCTCGTCTCCTCCGGCGACAACTTCCTCGCCGGACCGGAACTCAACGCCAGCTTCGACGATGGCACCTTCTACGACGCCATCGCGATGGCGGAGATCGGCTACGACGCCATCGCGATCGGAAACCACGAGTTCGACCTCGGTCCGGACGTGCTCGCGGACTTCATCGGCACCTACGCCTCCCGAGCAGACGCTGACGAAGCCGAGGCCCGCTTCCTCTCCGCCAACCTCGACGTCTCGGGAGAAGCCGAACTCCAGGCGTTCCTGGACACGGGCGTGCTCGCCACCCGCCGCGTGGTGGACGTGAACGGCCGCCGCGTCGGCATCATCGGCGCGACGACCCCGCAGCTTCCGTTCATCTCCTCGCCGCGAGGGGTGGTCGTGGACGCGAACGTGGCCGCCATCGTGCAGCAGCAGGTGGCTCGGCTGACCGCCGACGGTGTCAACGTCATTCTTCTCACCTCGCACCTCCAGGGAGCCGATCAGGACCTGGAGCTCGTTCGGCAACTCGATGGCATCGACATCGCCATCGCGGGGGGCGGCGACGAACTGCTCGCCAACCGGTTCAACCTGCTCATCCCGGGCGACCGTCCGGTGCGGGGCTATCCGTTCCGTGCGCGTGACGCCGACGGCGACCTCGTGCCGATCGTGACCACGGCGGGCGGGTACCGCTACCTCGGCCGTCTCGTGGCGACCTTCGATGCCGATGGCTTCATCGTGGACGTGGACCGCCGGGCCTCCGGCCCGATCCGCGTCGCGGGCGGCAGCGCCCCGGACGCCGTCCTGCCGAACGCCACGATCCAGGCCGACGTGGTGGACCCCGTTGCTGCCAGCGTCGCGGCGCTCGCGGCCAACGTGATCGCCACGAGCGAGGTGGACCTCAGTTCGGAGCGCGCCATCGTGAGGACGCAAGAGGGCAACCTCGGCAACCTCATCGCCGACGCTCTCCTGGATCGAGCGCAGGAGCTGGCCCCCGCCTTCGGTGTCACGGCGCCACAGATCGCGCTTCAGAACGGCGGCGGCATCCGCGCCGACCGCGTGTTCCCGGCCGGGGACCTCACCGAGCTGAACACGTTCGACATCCTCCCCTTCACCAACTTCCTGACGGTCTTCGAGACGGTCCCGGCGGGTCGCCTCAAGGCGGTGCTGGAGAACGCGTACTCGCGCCTGCCCAGCCAGGGCGGCCAGTTCGCACAGGTGGCGGGCTTCTCGGTCGTGATCGACCCGGACCAACCCGCTCGCTCGCTCGACGAGGACGGAACGGTCACCGAGGCGGGGGCGCGTGTCCGCAGCGTGATCCTGGACGACGGGACGGTGATCATCGAGAACGGCGCCGTTGCGCCGGGCGCTCCGTCGGTGGCCCTCGCGACCATCGACTTCCTGGCCCGAGGCGGCGACCGCTACCCGTACGACGGGCTGGACTTCACCGTCCTCGGTGAGACGTACCAGCAAGCGCTGGAGGACTTCCTCACGACGGACCTCGCCGGGACCGTCACCGCGGCCGACTACCCCCTCGGTGGTGAGGGCCGCATCACGATCCTCGGTGCGGAGGGCCTCACGGCGGAGGTGCCGGGCGCGTCGAAGACCGTCGCGGCGGAGTTCCAGGTGCGCGGCGCCGTCCCGAACCCTGTCCGGGGCCAGGGCGCCCTCGTGCTGGACCTCCCGGCCGAGGCCGAGGTGACCGTCGGGCTGTACGATGCGCTCGGCCGCCGCGTCGCAGACGTGACCCGCTCCCTCGGCGCAGGCACGGACCTCCGCGTCGCCCTGCCGACGGCCTCGCTGCCCTCGGGCGTGTACGTCTACCGCGTGGAGGCAGGCGCCGACGTGGCGACTGGCCGCCTGACGGTGGTGCGGTAGCCCGCCTCGGTTCGCAGATCCAACGCGGCCCCGTCTCTCTCGCGTGGCGGGGCCGCGCTGCGTCGAATCGGCCCGCCTCGGTACCGAGGCGGAGAAGAACCGAGGCGGGGACACCCGGCCACCCTCGCGCGTTGCACCCGCGAACCGCCCCCCTCGCGCGATGGAACCGCCCCGCCCCACCGAAACCCTCACCATCAAGGGCATGAGTTGCACCCACTGCGTCTCCGCCGTGCGCGAGGCGCTAGAGCGCGTGCCCGGCGCCTCGGTGGTCTCCGTGGAGATCGGCCGCGCCGAGGCGGACATGGATCCAACGCGCGCGGCCCGCGCCGACCTCATCGCGGCCATCGAGGACGCCGGGTTCGATGTGACCGGTGGCTAAGCGGCGGCGGCTGCCCCATGCGATCTTCCACGGCCGATTCTGACGATTGATGCCAGACGCCCCCGACCCGACCGACGCCACGCCCGACGCCGACGGTACCGCTGACCGTCAGGAGCACGCAGGCGGCTTCACGATCAACCTCGCCTCGGGCGTCGCGCCGGGCTCGCGACCGCGCAAGAACCGCAAGAGCGCCGCGCCGAAGGCGGTCGTCCAGAAGACGATCAACCTGTCCACGCCGAAGCCAGCGCGAGACAAGACGAACGAACCGACGGCCTCCGCCCACAAGTCGAAGCAGACGGGAAAGAAGAAGTCCAAGGGCCGAGGCGGCCCCAAGGGACAAGCGAAGGGCAAGCGACCGTCCAGTGGGACGAGCCTCGCGGACCTGCTGGACCCGGAGGTGCTCGCGAAGTTGAAAGGCGGCTGACCCGGCCCGCCTCGGTCCTTCCGACCCTCCACCGAGGCGGCCCCGCGTGGCCGCTCGCCCGGTAGCTTGCGCGCATGCCCGAGACGCCCCCGCCCCCATCGCCGCAGCCGCCCGAGGAAACCGAGCACTCCCGCCTCGGCATCCCGGACTACGACGTCGTGCTGACGGTCCGCAATCCGCAAAAGCCCGGCATGATCGGCGCGATGCTGATGGTCATCGGGCGCCACGGCGCGCTCATCGGCGACATCGAGACGCGCTACCTCGGGCGCGATCACTTCGTGCGAGACCTCACCGTCTCCGTCCACGACCAGCCCCACCTGGATCAGGTCCTCGCCGCTATCGCGGAGGAAACCGAGGCGGAGGTCATGGACGTGCGCGACCTCGTCTTCGAGCGGCACACGGGCGGCAAGCTGCGCACGCAGCGCACGACCTCCGTGGAGAGCCTCGAAGACCTCCGCTACATCTACACGCCGGGCGTCGCGCGTGTCTGCCGCGCCATCCAGGACGACCCGGGGCTCGCGCGTCGGTACACGGCCGTCGGTCACACGGTTGCCATTGTGACCAACGGGACGCGCGTGCTGGGCCTGGGCGACATCGGCGCGCTGGCCTCGCTGCCCGTGATGGAGGGCAAGGCGGTGCTCTACGACCGGTTCGTCGGGCTCAG
>JBCCPW010000148.1:0-7742 GCA_039024735.1 Bacteroidota bacterium | reverse complement strand
CGCCGCTCGGCGACCGTGACCGGTACGGTGAACGCCGCCTCGGTGTCCAGCAGCTTCGCAATCCCGAAGTCGAGGAGTTTGACTCGGGGGGACTGGGGACCGGGGACTGGGGACTGGGGGGAAGACGTCCCCGAGTCCCGAGTCCCTACGTCCCGAGTCCCCTCCACCAACACATTGCTCGGCTTCAGGTCTCGGTGGACCACCAACTGGCGGTGCGCCGCGGCGACCGCCTCGCAGACCTCGCCGAAGAGCGCCAGCCGCTCGTTGACCGACAGGCGACGGCGGTCGCAGTAGGCCGTGATCGGCTCGCCGTCCACGAACTCTGTCGCGAGGTAAGGGCGGCCGTCGGGGGCGGTGCCGCCATCCAGGAGCCGCGCGATGGCGGGATGGTCCAACCGCGCGAGAACGTGGCGCTCGGTGCGGAACCGCGCCACGAGGTCCGGCGCGAGGCCGGGCCGGACGAGCTTGACGGCGGCGCGCTGGCGATACGTGCCGTCGTCGCGAACGGCCTCGTAGACCTCGCCCATGCCGCCCTCGCCCACTTTGCGCAGCAGCTTCCACGGCCCAACGCGTTCGAGCGTGGGACCTGGCTGCGGGAATCCGCCCCCCGCGAAGGCATCGAAAAAATCGTCGGCACCTGCATCGAGGGCGAGCAGGCGCTCCACCTCCTCACGCAGCGCGAGGTCCGGCTCACCGTCCGGCGTCACGGCCTCACGGTCCAGCACGGCGTCTCGCTCGGCAGGATCGAGGCCGTCCACCTCGGCGAAGAGGTGCTCGATGCGAGTCCAGCGGCTGGGAGTCATGGGGGAAGGCGTCCGCCGTCTCTAACCAGAACGAGGCGCGTGTGCTGTCACACGCGAGATGTCACGTGTCGTCCTCGCGAAGCTCGCCGTGGAGCCACGCCCGCGCGAGCCGCCAGTCCCGCGCGACGGTCGCCTCGGAGACACCGAGCGCCTCTGCCGTCTCTCCCACCGAAAGGCCGCCGAAATAGCGGCACTCCACCACGCGCGCCGCCCGCTCGTTGGCCTGCGCCAGCCGCGCGAGGGCGTCGTCCAGCGCGAGCACATCGTCCACCTGATGGTCTCCGAGCGGAACCGCGACGGCCTCCTGGAGCGGGAGGTCTGGCGTCCCACCGCCTCGCTTCAGAGAGCGCCGCGACTCGGCGTAGTTGACGAGGACCTGCCGCATGGCGCGGCTGGCCGTCGCGAGGACGTGCGCGCGGCTCTCGAAATCGCGCTTGCCCACGAGCTTCTCGTACGCCTCGTGGACGAGCGCCGTCGTGTTCATCGTCCAGTTGCCGTGCCAGCGGGCCCGCTGCATCTGCGCGAGGCCGCGCAGTTCATCGTAGAGCCGACGATACAGCGCGGCGGGATCGGCCTCGCCGTGGCGAAGTTGGTCCAGGAGAGCGTCGACCTCGGGGTCCCGGGACGGATCAGGCACGCGGTCGGTGGTGAGAGCGCGAGGCAGTGTACGCACAGGTTGTGACAGGCCCGGGTCCAACTCCCGGTTAGAAGGGCATTCCCCCTTTGCCGCTTTCCATCCGTCCCGATCATGCGATCCCTCCTCCTTGTCGTTCTCCTCGCGGCCAGCACCGCAAGCGCACAGAACGCCGCCCTCCGCCTCGGCGATGCCAATCCGCGCGACCTCTCCTTCGCTGACCTCGTCAGCGAACTCCACGCCGTCGTGGACCCGATGGAAGAAGAGGAGGGCGAGCAAATGCTCTTACCGGTTCTCATCAGCAGCGCGCTCGTCGCGGACGGCGAGGTCTTCGCGACGGGCCGCTCCGAGTTCATCGCGCTGCCTGTAGAGCGGATCGAGCGCGGCCTGCGGCTCCGCGCCGACCTCCCGCGCGAGTACCGCGCGGCTCGCGAGAAGACCGTCATGAGCGGGACTCTCTTCGTGCCCGCGAACCTCGTAGGTGGCGAGACCGAATTTCCCGGAGACATGTTCTTCCCGGGAGACATGTACTTCCCCGGCGACATGTTCTTCCCCGGCGACATGTTTCAATCCGAACAGCGCGAGGGCTCCCTGCGGCTAGCGGGCGTCGTGACCGCGGAGATGTCCGCACGCCCGGATGAGCGGACACTGGTCCGCGCCGCCGCGCAGATGGACCGCGAGGCCTACGAGAGCGGGGAGCCGTTCCTGATCTTCTTCGTCACCGCCACCAACGGCGAGCGGACAGAGACGGAGATGATGGGCTTCCTCCGCAAACAGCCCGGGCGCTAACCGCACCGTCTTCCGCCTCGGGGCGCCGTTCGGGATTCTCCGGGCGGCGCCGTCTTCGTTTATCCGTCCTCGCGAGCACCGAGGCGGGCCGAATGGGCAATCACGTACCGCGCCACCTCGCGCCCCAGCGCCACGCCCTCACGATTGTCGAACGGGTAATGGACGCCCGCCCACAACCGGGACTCTGCCATCTCGGCCGCCTCGGTATGGACGAACGCTCGTTCCTCCGGGACGGCCCATGCGAGGACGGTCTCGGCCACGCCCGCCGAGCAGCCGTGCCCCGCCGGGTACGCGGGGAAGTTGGGCAGGCTCACCAGAAACGGCCGCTCGATGCTCGGGTCGAGATGGGACGGGCGCGGCACGTTGTAGTGGTACTTGGCCTCGAAGCAGGCGACAGTCGCGTCGTACAGCGAGGCGTGGAGGACGGCGAGCGTGCGGGCAGCCTGGGCCTCGGAGGCACCATGTTTCGCGAGGAGGTCCGCCGCGATCTCAGCCCACGCCAGGAACGCACTCCGGTTGGCCCAGCGCCGCGCGGCCCGGCGCTGCTCGGCAGTCCGGACCCGGACGGCATGGCGGACACTGTCCAGTGAGGCCTCCATCGCGGCGCTCCCGAGCGCGGGTGGCGGCGGCGAGCGGAACGCATCCGCCCGAGGGATCAGGAGAAGCGGGTACGAGGGAATCTCGATCCCAGCAGGCGTCGTGCCCGAGGCGGGCGTCCAGAGTCCGGGCCCTTCGTGCAGCGGCACGGGCGGAGCTTCGCGGATCCACGTCGCGATCACCAGCCGAGCCGCCCCAACGTACCGACCGTGCGCGGCGCCGAGGGTGTCGGGCGCGAGCCTCAGGAGATCGTCCGCGAGACGGGCTTGAATCTGCCCCGCACGATCCGGGAAGAGACCCAAGAGGACCGTCGCGGAGGCCGCCGCGATGGCCGAGCGGTCCGGTGCCGCATCGTGTTGAGCGAGCGCGAGAGCGGTCGTGAGGACGAGGGGCGCTGGAAGCGCTGTGTCTTCGCCGCGCTGACGGTCAGCGGCGGCAGCGTCCCAGAGCTCAATGGCCGTGCGGGTCCAGTGGACAGCCGAGGCGGTATCGGCAGGCGCGAGAGCGGGCGTGGCGAGGAGGACGGCAAGAACGAGCAACATCGATCCAGAAGGGTCTCGCCCTCTCTACAGGGGAGCGTCGCCTTGCCTGTCGTCACCCCGCCCGCCTCGGTGCCGACCGAGGCGGGGACAACAAACGGACAATGCAGGCCACACGGAGGGAGCACACGGAGACCGCCGTGCCACCTAAGACCGACACAGCCCAGGGCTCCCGCCACGTCCGCAGATGGGTTCCGGACCCGACTTCTGTTCACACGAAAGAAACACCAGGCGGCAATACATCAGAAAAATTGTAACGTGAGAGTACGCATTCGCTCTCTCATTCCGGGTGCAGAGGGGAACCCGCCGATGTTCGGGGAGACAGAATCTGTGGCATGGTTCTGTCTTCATCGGCACACCGTCCCGCCCATCCATCCCCCATCAACACCCCCACCAGCCCATGTCCAGCATCAACGAATGCCTCCAAGAAGCCATGAGCATGGACGGAGCCATCGGCATCGCCCTCGTCGATAGCAGCTCCGGCCTGTGCCTCGGCAGCGTAGGCGGCGGAAACGTCGACCTCGAGCTCGCCGCAGCGGGCAACACCGAGTTCGTCCGCGCGAAGCAGCGCATCCGCGATCAGCTCCAGATCCCTGATCGGATCGAGGACATCGTGATCACCCTGGAGACCCAGTACCACCTCATCCAGATGTCCCAGGAGAACGAGAAGATGTTCTTCTACTTCGTCGTGGACCGGGCCAAGAGCAACCTCGGGCTTGCCCGCGTGACGCTCAAGAAGGTGGACCGCATGCTCGAGGCCATCGAAGTGTAGATCTGCAGCGATCTTCAGTGCACAACCCGTGAGGGGCAGGGGCCAGGCCTCTGCCCCTCATTTTTTATTTGGACCGACGTTCAAGGGCAAGACGGTTGAGTGTAGACATCGAGGTAGATCCGTAATGGAGCCGTGAAGAATTCGCTCCAGGCATGCGCGAGAATAGAGCCGCCGATTGGAATGGCGAGGCTGGAAGAGGTGGCACGGTTCTGTCTCGTCGCGTGCTCTGTACCGCTCGGCTCCCCGAGCCTCACCAGCCCCCCCTTTCATGTCCAACATCAACGAGTGCCTCCAAGAGGCCATGCTTGCCGATGGTGCCATCGGCGTTGCCCTTGTCGACTCCAGTTCCGGGATGTGCCTCGGCAGCGTCGGCGGCGGCGACTTTGACCTTGAGCTCGCCGCAGCGGGCAACACGGAGGTCGTCCGCGCGAAGAAGAAGATCCGGGATCAGCTCCAGATCTCGGACCGCATCATCGACATCCTCATCACGCTCGACACCCAGTACCACCTCATTCGGATGTCGCAGCAGAACGAGGACCTGTTCTTCTACTTCGCGCTGGACAGTGCGAAGAGCAACCTGGCTCTCGCCCGGCGGACCCTTCGCGCCGTGGACCAGAAGCTGGCCGCTGTGGAAGTGTAGGCCTGCTAGCCACCGTGTCGGATTGAGGGCCCTCTCCCACCGAGGGGGCCCTCGTTTTGATGTGCCCGCCCGTCGGCTCAAGCGACCGCGACGTTCGTCTTGATCGTCTGCGAGGCCCGGATGGCGGCCTGTTCGACGGCCTCCTGAGTCGGGCCGTCCAGGGGGGTGGCCTGTGAGGCAAACAGGCTTGCATACCGACCGAGGCGTTCTACGACCTCGTCCGTGAACGCCTCGAAATCATCTCGGACGCCGCCGGGCTCGTCGTTGAAGACCGTCTCGTGACGGAGGAGCGCCGCCTCGACTGCCGAACTGCTCCGGATGGTCGCCTGGAAGACCTTGCCTCCGTACCGCGCACGCACAGCGTCTTCGACCTGCACAGCGGCCGTGTCGTCCGGGCTGCCCATCGTGAGCACGATGCCGAGGACCGGCGCCATGCGCCCCATCGCGGAGCGCACCATGCGGATCGTCTCTCCGAACGAGATGAGCCCTTCGACCGAGAGGTACGAGGGTGCCAGCGGGACCACCAGGGCGTCCGCGGCGACCAGGACGTTGATGTTGAGCAACGACATGGACGGCGCGCAGTCCACCAGGATGACATCGTACTCGTCTCGCGCAGGCGCGAGGACTTCCGAGAGACGCCCGACGCGGTTGGGGCTCCGGCTCAGCCAGAGATCTGCGTTGGAGAGCTCAATGGAGCCGGGGATGAAGTCCACCCCGGGCACCTCGCTGGACCGAACCACATCGAGAACCGATCGGGTTCCGTACAGGACGGATGCACTGGTCCCGTCTCGGTCCCGGCGGGGCAAGCCGAGGGCGAGCGAGGCCGAGCGCTGGCCGTCGAGATCGACCAGGAGGACGCGCTGTCCGCGCCGGGCCAGACCGACGGCAAGGTGAACACATGTGGTCGTTTTTCCGACCCCTCCTTTGTTGTTCAGGACGGGGAGGATCTGAAGGCGTAGCACAGGACGAGGGGCTATCGTCGGGACGCCACCTCGCCAGCAAGAAGGGTACCAGCTTCGCACGGCCTCCACGAGACGCTGTGTTATCAAATCAGGCACCGCCCCCTCCTCCCGCCTCGGTGCCGAGGCGGGAGGGATTACAGGCTCGTCCGCTCACGGAAGCGCTGCGTCTGCCGACGCGAGAGTTCCACCGTCTCCCCGCCGTCCAGCACGGCCCGGAGCGTCCCGCCGAACCAGTCCTCCAGTTTCGCCACGTGCTCCAAGTTGAGGAGGTGCTGGCGGCTCGCGCGGAAGAACACCGCCGGGTCCAGCCGCGCTTCCAGTTGGGTGAGCGAGCGCAGCACCAGCGGTGTCTCGCGCCCCACGTAGAGGCGGACGTAGTTGCCCTCGGACTCGAAGAGCCGCACGTCACCGAGGCGGACGAAGTGGAGCCGCTCTCCGTCCTTGACGAAGACGCGGTCGTCCGGGCCGAGGCGGCGCTCGGGGGCATCCGCCTCGGGAGGCGACTCAGGGCGGTCCACGGGAGCACCGAGGCGGGCGAGGGCGCTCGCCAGCCGGGCGGGCGCGACGGGCTTGACGAGGTAATCCAGCGCGGAGACCTCGAAGGCGCGGAGCGCGTGCTCGTCGTAGGCCGTCACGAAGACGACGGCGGGCGGGACGGCGTCCAGGCTCGCGAGGAGGTCGAAACCGGTCTCACCGGGCATCTGGACATCGAGGAAGAGCACATCGGGTGGCGTGCCCGCCTCGGTGAGGCTCGCGAGGAGATCGCGGGCGGCGGGCGCGTCGGCGGCCTCGCCGATGACCTCCACCTCAGGGTGCGACGCGAGGAGGCGGCGGAGTTCGACGCGCGCGAGGCGTTCGTCGTCCACAAGGACGGCGCGGAGAGTCATGCGTCGGTGGGGACGGGCGTGAGCGGGACGAGGACCTCGGCGCGGACGGTGCGTGCGTCGGACTGGCGGACGACCAACGCGGCGCGGTCGCCGCAGAGACGCCGGAGCCGCTCGGCCGCGTTCGCGAGGCCGACCCCGCTCTCCGGCTCCGCGTCGGCGTCCAGAACGCCGGGGCTCTCCACGATCACGCGGACGCCTCCCGCCTCGGTGCGGGCCTCCACGCGAAGTGCTCCGCCCTCAGTCATTGCGCTGATGCCGTGCTTGATGCCGTTCTCGACGAGCGTCTGGATGACCATCGGCGGGACGGGCGCGGCGAGTGCGTCAGGGTCGGCGCGAACCTCGGCCTGGAGACGCTCCTCGTACCGGAGTCCTTCGAGCGCGAGGTAGCGGCGGACGGTCGCGAGTTCATCGCCCAGCGGGACGGTCTGGCGTTGGCCTGCGCTGAGGGCGTAGCGGAGGAGATCCGAGAGTTCGGTCACGGCGCCTCGGGCGCGGTCGGGGTCCTCCGCGATCAGCGCCCGGACGGTGTTGAGGCTGTTGAACAGAAAGTGCGGGTTGACCTGGGCCTGCAACGCGCGAAGCTCGGCCTCCCGAGCGACGGCCTCCAGCCGCCAGCGCTCCGCCTCGGCGCGGGTTCGCTGGCGTTCCGTCTCGCGCCATCGCTGCACGAGGTGGACGCCCGCGTACAGACCCGACCAAATGAAGAGCAGCGCGGTCCAGTTGAAGGCCGCGCCGAGGTAGGAGACCGCGAGACCCGGTGCGTCGGGGTCACTCGAGCGCATCGCGACATACAGCAGAACTGCGACGGCCGCCATCAGCGCAGCCGTCACGGTACTGCCTCCGGCCATCCGCGCCGCCAGTCCAGGCACGGGGAGGCTCAACCAATCGCGACGGAGAACGACGGCCCGCAGCGCGTGCGTCGCCCCGAGACCTACGGCACTCGCGCCGAACGAGAACACGAAGCCTTCGGGCGTGAGGCCGGTGTATAGCGCTCCCAGCAGGAGGTTGATGACGGCGTAGAGCCCCCAGCCGGAGAGTTGGCAGATCCAGTAGGCTCGGGAGGCGCGCATGGGCGGGAGGGAGAAACCGGCCCGCCTCGGTGTGTCCACCGAGGCGGGG
>JBCCPW010000147.1:0-7755 GCA_039024735.1 Bacteroidota bacterium | reverse complement strand
GTGCCGAGGCGGGGCAGATCAGTTCCCTGCGGTGGGCGGGGCGGTGGCCTGGGTCTCCTGCGCGACGGTCAGGGCGCGATGCGCCTCAAACGCCTCGTCGTAGAGAGCCTCCGCCTCGCGCGTGAGCGGGCTCGATGGGAAGAGCGTGCTGAAGCGGTCGTACTTGGCGAGGGCTGCGGCGTAGCGCTCGACCTGCCGTGCCACAACGCTCGCGCGGGCGAAGGCGACCTGGGAGCGGAGCGAGCCGAGGAGGGCGTCGTCTGCCCAGGCGGAGGTGGGGTACTCCTGAAGCACGCTCTCGTAGTAGACCGTCGCGGCCTCGTACATCTCGCGGCGCTCGTAGAGACGGCCGTTGTCGAAGCGCTTGAGTGCGAGTTTCTCCCGGAGGTCGGCCAGCAGCGCCTCGGCGTCGGCGCGGTTCTCGCTCTCCGGGTACCGCGCGAGGTAGAGCCGGATGTAATCGATGGCGCGCGAGGTGTCTGTCTGGTCCAGTTCGTGACCGGGGCTCAGGGACGCGTAGGCCAGAATCCGTTCGTAGGCGGCCTGCGCCACGCGGTCGTCCGACCGGTAGAACTCGATGAACCGGGTGAACTCGTTGCCCGCGAGGAGATACTGGCGGTCGTTGGCGTAGGCCCTCGCGAGGTTGATCTGGGCATCAGCGGCGAGGGGGCTGGTGCGGCCAAAGTCGAGCGCGGTGCGGAAATGCTCGATGGCGCGCGCCCAGCGCTCGCGCTCAAACGCGGCGGTGCCTCGGTCGTAGGCCTCCTGTGCGGAGTTCGCGGTCACGTTGCTGCCGCTGCAGCCAGAGGCGAGTGCCGAGACGGCAGTCAGCGGGAGGATCGGGACGGCGAGGGTGGCGACGGCCAGCACGGCACGCCGGAGCGGGAAGCGGTGGGACATGGAGGACTCTCTCAGGGACGGCGCGATGCCCGGGGCAGACCCCAGGATGGGGCGCCCAACGGGCACCGCCTCGGGTTTCGTACCGAGCCTAGCCACGCTGACGCCTGGACCGTCGTGAGAAGCCGGTGAGATGTGGACGCGGCAGCGGAACGGCTCCGTCCGCCTCGGTACGTCCCGCCTCGGTCCCTCTCGCCTCGGCACCGAGGCGGGGCACCTCCTGGGCGACCGTCTGGCGTCACGCCTTCCGCTTCACGAGGCGGACTTCGTTGGTGCCGCTGGAGTGGGTGTAGCCCATCTCGTCCACGAGCGCCCGGAGCAGGTGGAGCCCGTAGCCGTGGACCGCCCGCTGGCGCCGGACCTCGGCGAGCGGGACCGGAGGCTCGGTCGGGTCGAAGCGGTCGCCTCGGTGGCGGACGGTCACGGAGAGGCCGTTGCGCCCAGCGCGGGCCTGGATGACCACCGTCTCTGCCGGACGGTCCCGGATCCCATGCTCGATGGCGTTCGCCACCGCCTCGTCCACGGCCGTCTGGATCTGGCGTGCGGCGCGAGCGGACAGACCGGCCTCCTCGGCCCACGTCTTCACGTGCTGGCGGACGCGCGCGAGTTCGCTGGTCTGGCCCGCGATGCGGAGGGTGTACGCTCGCGGCATCGCGTCAGGCCGTCGGCGGGGCAGGCTCCGGCGTGTCGGCCTCGGGGGCGTCCGCCTCGGTGAACCGGGCAGCGGCGGCCTCCGCGGTCGGCGCGAGGTCGAAGAGGAGCGGGAAGCCGAGCAGGTCGAACACCTCGTGGACCTCCTCGGTGAGCGCGGCCACCTTCAGGTCGCCGCCGCCCTGCCGGACGGGCTCCAAGAACGCCATGAAAACGCCCAGACCGGCCGACGAGACGTATCGAAGCGCCTCGCCCGCGACGACCAGCCGCGTCTTGCCCTGGTCTACACATGCCTGGAGCGCGTTCTCGAACTCCGGCGCGGTGTGAGCATCCAACTCCCCGTGGAGGTCGAGGACGTGGACGGCGGGGCCGTCGTCGGGCGGCGGGAGGTCGCGGAAGGAGACGGAGAAAGAGGCCACGGCGAATGGAGCGGGCACCCGCCTCGGGACGGCAGGCGAGCGATGGGGTTGCGGTCCAATCTCCGAACGCCGCGCGTCTTCTGCCTTCTCACGAGCGCCCGCCGCGGTACCGAGGCGGGCGGCGCGGTGCTAGACCGACGGATCGTAGTCCTCCTCCGCTTCGATCTGACGGCCCTCGTCCGCGTCCGCCGGGCGCTGGTCCAGCACCTCATACGTCAGCGTGTAGCCGCCGGACTCGCCGGGCTCGTACGTCGTCACGCCGATCATCCACTCGCCGGACTCCGTGGCCTGCACGATGGCCTTCGAGGCGGTCAGGTTGCCCTGCTGAGAGTCGTCCACGTCGGTCTGGTTGCCGGTGGGGCTGCGGACGATGAGGTACGGGTCGAAGTCGCCGGAGAGAAGCTCCACGCGGAGCCACTGGCCGTCGCGCACGAGCACCTCCACGATGTCCACGTACTCGCCGGACTCGAGCGTCTCGTCGCCGCCGAGAAGTTGGCCTTCGACGATCTCAGGGCCAGCGGGAGCCGCCGCCGCCTCGGTGCCCGTGGCGTCGGCTCCGGGAGGAGCGGGGACCTCCGGCTCATTGCCGCAGGACACGAGAGCGAGAACGATGAACAGGGAGAGGGTGAGTCGGAGCATGTCGCAAAGGGAAAGGGGTGAACGGAAATCTAGGGATTCTGGCCGTCCCGGGCAGAGGACCCGATGGGGTACTTTGGTACCAACCTGTCTCCCCGGCTGCCATGCGCCTGCTTCTGTTTCCCCTCGCGCTGCTCCTCCTCGCGGGATGCGGTGGCTCTCCTCCGCCCGCCGAGCCCGAGACGATCCTCGGCACCTGGGAGGGCGAGGGGCGGCAGTGGGACGACGGCAACCGGGACCGTCCGCCGGACAGCACGTGGCCCGTCCGCATCACCGTCATGGACGGGGCCAACGGGGAGCCAATGGGCCTCGTCTCGTACCCGTCGTTCCCGTGCAGCGGTCGGCTGGAGTATATCGGGCCGAGCACCGAGGCGGACGCACGGCCCGGCGACGCCGTCTTCGAGGAGATCATCACGCAGGGCGACGACCTCTGCTACTCGAACGGGACGGTGCTCCTTCGCGCGGAGGGGCGCTTCCTGCTCTACGCCTGGGCCACGACTGAGGCGCTGGGCGTGGCGGCGGCACGGCTCACGCGGCCGGAGGGCTGACACCGCCTCGGTGAGTCCGCCTCGGTGCTCCTGGTCGTACCGAGGCGGGAACGGTCAGCCTGTGACGGTCTCGACCGGCACCGTCTCGGCTCCCGTCGTGTGGAGGAGGTCGCGGTACCACACCGTCGCGTGGGCGAGCCGGTCCGCGTGGGCGTCAGGAGCGTAGAGCACGCTCAGCGTCTCGCGCGTGCCCGCGTGCGTCTTGGTCCGCTGGCTGTCGCGGACGGGATTCGCGCAGGGGCCGTCGGCATCCCAGAGGCAGAGGAGCCCCGCGAGGTTGATCTCGTGGCCGCTCGCGTTGAACACGTACGCATTGTCCGGGCCGCCGGGCGCGAGGCGGAATGGGCCCCGGGCGAGGCCGAGATCCACGACGGAGATGGGCAGGCCCGACTGCAACGAGACGGCGTTGCACGCGTCCACGGCTGCGTTGATGGGCGAGAGGAAGCCGCCCTCGGCGGCCTTGACGAGGTACTCCGAGGCGGGTTTGCCACGCCCCGTCGGCTTGTAGCCGTGAAGGCGCAGAAGGTCGCGCACGGCGGTGCGGACGGCCTCGTCTCGCGAGAGCGGCGCGTCGGCGTTCAGCGCGAGGGCGTCGCGGACGGCGCCGGGCGTCTCGATCTCGCCGAGCGGCTCCGGGAAGACAGTGCGGATGGCAGCGACAGCGAGGCCGGGATACGGCGCGACGGTGAGCGTCATGGCGCGAGGAAGCAGATGCGGCAAAGGTCGCCCCAGCGATGTGCAGCGGCGCGATCTTCCGCGCTCCCGATTCCCCTGCCTCGGTCCGGCCCTGGAGCCCACCGAGGCGGTCCGTCCCCGCTTCCTTCGCGTCGAGATGATCCGCTACCTCACCGCCGGTGAATCCCACGGCCCCGCCCTCGTCGGCATCGTGGAGGGGATGCCCGCGGGCGTCCCGCTCGTCGCTGCCGACCTCGACGAGCACCTCGCGAGGCGCTGGCTCGGCTTCGGGCGCGGCGGCCGGGCCAAGATCGAGCGCGACCGCGTGACGGTCCTCTCGGGGCTGCGCTTCTCGCACACGCTCGGGAGTCCCCTCGCGCTGCATCTCGCCAACGCGGCCTTCGAGAAGGACCGCGCCGGATGGCCCACGGTCATGGCGGCGGAGGGGACCGGCGAGGGCGTCGAGCGCGTCACGATGCCCCGGCCCGGCCACGCCGATCTGGTCGGCGCGCAGAAGTACGGCTTCGACCGCGAACCGCACGGCCCGGATGTGCGGCCGGTCATCGACCGGTCCAGCGCGCGAGAGACCGCGATGCGGGTCGCGTGCTGCTCTGTCGCGCGGCAGATGCTCCGGGCGCTCGGCATCGAGGTGGGGAGCCATGTGGTGCGCATCGGCGAGGTGGGACTGGACGATCCGGCGGAGTGGGCCGAGGCTCGCGCTGCGCTTCTGGCCGAGGGCGGCGCCCGCGCCCTCTACGAGGCCGCCGACCAGAGCGAGACACGAATGCTATCCGCCGAGTTGACCGAGCGCACCATCGCGCACATCAAGGCTGCCAAGAAGGACGGCGACACCCTCGGCGGCGTCTACGAGGTCGTCGCGACGGGCGTGCCGCCGGGCCTTGGGAGCTACGTCCACTGGGACCGGCGGCTGGACGGGCGGCTGGCGCAGGCCGTCCTCAGCATCCAGGCGCAGAAGGCGGTGGAAGTCGGCGACGGATGGGCGGCGGGCCGCACGCCGGGCTCGCGCGTCCACGACCCCATCACGCGCGAGGCGAGTGGGGCGTACCGCCGCGAGAGCAACCGGGCGGGCGGCGTGGAAGGCGGCGTCAGCACGGGGATGCCCATCGTCGTCCGCGCCGCGATGAAGCCCATCCCGACGCTCATCCGGCCGCTCGGGAGTGTGGATCTGGAGACCGGCGAGCCCCAGCCGACGCGCTACGAGCGGTCCGACGTGACGAGTGTTCCGGCGGCGAGCACCGTCGCCGAGGCGACCGTCGCGTGGTGCCTCGCGGAGGCGCTGCTGGAGCGGCACGGCGCGGACACGTTCAAGCAGTTGCGCGAGCGCGTGGACGCCGACCGCGAGCGGTTCGGGGTGTGAGGGCGGCGGGCTCCCCGCGCCCGTCTCCGCCTCGGTGAGGTCCGGTTCCGTCCGCCGCGGTACGGGCCTATCGGCACCGAGGCGGGACGCGAGACTGACGACTGGCGTTGCTTCCCATCCCCCATCCCCCGCGAGGCACGCATCCCGGCAGTCCTCCGTTCGTGCCCTCCGGCCCGAGGCCCCGCGCGGTACCTTGCGTGCCCGACGGCCCGATCTGCCTCTGCGCCTCCGCTACCTCGCGCTCCATTTTCTCTGATTCAGGTCCCATGCGCGCCGCGCTTCGGGTTCGTCGTCTCCGTCTTGTCGCCCTCGTGCTGGGGGCGTCTGTGGCCGTCTCCGGGTGCCGAACGGGCTCCCCGCTCCACAACCGCTACAACGACTTCCGCGCGTACTACAACGCGTACTACAACGCCTCGCGCGTGATGGACGAGGGCGAGCGGCAACTCGAGCGCCCCGACCAGGTGGTGGATCGGACACGGCTCGTCCCCATCTTCCCGGAGGGCTCAGGGGCGCGGGGCACGCAGTTCCAGGAGGCCATCGACAAGAGCAGTGACCTCCTCCGCGAGCGGGCCACGTCGAAGTGGGCCGACGACGCGCTGTTCCTCATCGGGAAGGCGTACTTCTACCAGGGCAACGTCGTCGGGGCGGAGTTGAAGTTCCGCGAGACCATCCAGTTGGCCGAGTCTCGCGGCAACGGTCGCCTCGCGGACGAATCCCGCATGTGGCTCGGCCGGACGCTCGGGCTCGCCGAGCGGTACGACGAGGGCGCCGCGCTGCTCCAAGAGCGCCTGGCGCTGGCCGAAGGCAACCGGCGCGATCAGGCGCGTCTCCGCCTCGTTCTCGGCGAGTTGTTCGCACGAGCGGGTCGCTACGACGAGGCCGCTGCGTCGCTTCGGGAGGGCGTTCCCGATGAGCCGGACGACGACACGGCAGCCCGTGGGCTTCTCCTGCTCGGGCAGGTGGAAGAGCTCCGGGGGGAGTTCATCGCGGCCGCCGAGGCGTATCGCGAGGCCACGGACCGCCGCCCGGCCTACGAGATTGGCTACGCGGCCGACATCAGCCGTGCCCTCGTGCTCGGCCTCGACGCGGGTCGCGTGGAGGACGCGCTGGATCTGATCCGCCGGATGCGCCGGGACGACAAGAACTACCAGCACCGCGCCGAGGTGGAACTGGCCTACGGACGCATCCTCTCCGTCGCGGGGCAGGGACGGGAAGGGCGGGAGGCGATGCGGTCCGTCCTCTACGACCCGTTGCTCCAGGGCGGATCGCTGCGTGGCGAAGCCCATGTCCGCCTCGCGGAGTTCTATCGCGACATCCGAAACGACTTCGTCCAGGCCTCCGCCCACCTGGACACCGCCGCGACCTCGATCCGCCAGTCCGGCGCCTCCACGGACCAGAACCTCGCGAGGGCCGCCCTCACCGACGTTCCTCGAACGGCCAGTGCCTTCAATGCCTACGCCACTGTCGCCGTGCGGCTCGCCGAGGCGGACTCCCTGCTCGAACTGGGCATGCTGGACGACGAGGCGTTCGCCGCTCGCATCCGCGAGATCGAAGCGCAGCGGCTGGAGGTGTACCGGCAGGAGCAGCGGCGGCTGGAGCAGACGCGGACGCAGCAAGAGTTCGCCGGTGGTGCGCAGAGCGCGTTCCGCGAGGGCTCCGCCACGCAACGCTCCCCGAACAACCGAGCCCCCGGAGTTGCCCCCGCCTCGGTTGGAGGCACAGAGGTCGGCTTCCTCAGCTATCGCGATCAGGCGAGCGTTCAGGCCAACCTGCTCGCATTCCAGCGGACGTGGGGCGAGCGTCCGCTCGTCCCGAACTGGCGCCGCCAAGCCGCCATCGATGCCAGTACCGTCACCGCTGAAGACGGGCAGGGAATCGATCCCGAGCGTCTCGGGCGGGGGGCGGCGAGCAGCGGTCCCCCGCCGCTGGACCTCTCGCCCATCCCGCGCACCCCCGAGGCGCAGATCGCCCTTCGAGCCGAACGGGCGTCGCTCCGGTACGAGGCCGCGAACGCGCTCTTCCTCTCGCTCGCCCGTCCCGATTCCGCCGCGACGCTCTACACCCTCGCGCTGGAAGACGGCGGCCCGCCCGAGGTCTCGCGGCAGATCCGCTTCGCGCTGGCCGAGGTGGAGACCAGCCGGGGGCGCACCGAGGCGGCCGAGGCCCTGTACCGCCAGATCATCGAGGACGCGCCCGAGACCGAACTGGCCGACGCCGCCCGCCTCCGCCTCGGTCTGGACGTGGCGACGCCCGACGCCGAGGCGGCCGAACCGACCTCTCTCGCCTACGAGCAGGCGCGTCTGCGCTGGACCGAGGGTGCCTACGCGACGGCCGTCGGGGACTTCCTCGCGCTCGCCGCCGACACCTCGCGTGCGGACGAGGCCCCGCGCGCACTCCTAGCCGCCGCGACGGCCTACATCGAGTGGGCGCACCGCGACAGCTTCGACGTGCGGCGTCCGCTTCCCGAGTCGGTCATTCCCCCTGGACTCTTCCCCGAGCCGGAGGCCCCTGGGCCAGAAGCCGTCACGCCGGAGACCCCGGCCCCGCCGGT
>JBCCPW010000146.1:0-7757 GCA_039024735.1 Bacteroidota bacterium | reverse complement strand
TCTTGAACCGGCGGCGCAGCAGTTCCGCGCTCTCGGCGGCGGTCCGGTTCAAATCGAGGGTTTTCTGGAGCGGGAGGATGTCGCTCGGCTCGATCTGGTCGGCGTAGATCGAGACCTCGGCATCGTAGCGTCCGCCGCGTTGGCGCATTGTGCTCGGGTCGAGGGTGACCACCTGCACGTCCGTCCCGAACACGTCCACGAGGCCGGGGGCGACCTCGCCCTCTTCGTTGCGGCGCCCCTGCCCGTACTCGCCGTGCATGTCGAACACGAGCGCGACGCCCTGGCCCGCTCGCATCGCGCCCGCGAGGAGCAGCCGGGTGAGGAAGCTCTTGCCGGTCCCGGTCTTGCCGAAGACCGCGTTGGAGCGCTCCACGAAGCGCTTGAGGTCCAGGCAGACCGGCACGCCCTCCATGCCGACCGGCGTGCCGACCTCGAAGTACCGCGAAGGGTCGGTCGCCTCGGACTTGAACACGCGGGCCACGTCGTCTTCCGTCGCCTCACCGACGACTGAGAAGTGCCCCGGGATGGTCTTGACCGTCTGCGGCTCGGCCGCGAGATCGTCCCGGTCGAGGACGAGCTGTGGGCGAAGCTGCGCCGTGGCGTACGTCGCCGATCCCGAGCGGAGGACCCGCCGCAAGAGGTCGTCCTCGGGACCGGGCGGGTGGAGGAGAATGGCCTCGTTGGCGGCGTCGATCTCCAGGTCCGTGATGAGCGCGAAGAAGTCCAGCCGCTCGCCTTCCACGACGCAGAACGTGCCCGCGCGGACCGTCTCGATGGCCCGCCCGGCGTCCAGCTTGACCTCGACGCCCTTCGCGAGGGAGCCGCGCGTGAGCATGCCGAGGCGGCGTCGGGAGTCGGGGGCGATCATGCCTCGAAGGTACCCGCCTCGGTGCCGAGGCGGAACGGGTCAGCGCTTGGCGTCCGGCTTCAGCAGCCCGTCGCCGATCCGGCCCTTCTTTCCGAAGAGCGCGTCGAGCACGTCGGTTCGCGTCAGGAGTGCGGTCGCTCCGGCGAGCGCCGCATCCACGAGAAGGCGCCGGGTGACACCGAGGCGGAAAATGCCCTTCAGGAGCCCCACCGTCACCTTGAAGAGGAGCGGCAAGATCAGGAGAGCGCCGAGGAAGCCGAGGGCGACTTCCAGGAGGGGGCGGGTGGCGGAGTTGGGTTGAGCCATCGGGACGTGCGGCGGCGGGGGAGAGGCGAGGGATGAACCCACGGGGGAACGAGTCGTTTCCGACCGAGGCGGTGCGGGCTTCCGCCACGGTGCCGGTGGGTTAGGACCGAGGCGGGCGAGATCAGGCGTACTGGGCGGCTAATTCGGCGAACTCCTGTTCGAAGGCGTCCACGATCGGGACTGGGTCGGGGGCGTAGGCGTGGTCTGCCGCGACGCCCACCCGAACGGATCCCGCGTAGCTCAGGATCGAGAGCCCGAGGCCGACGTCGCCTGCCTGGGGCACCCAGAACATCAGCTCGCGAATCGGGGCGCCTCCCCAGTGGAGTTCCGTGGTGGGCCCGGGGACGTTGGTCACGACCGCCGACGACTTCGTGGCGAACAGGTTGAGCACGAACTGGTGCCCCCAGTCGGGCGCCACCCCGATGGTGTTCAAGATCCCGTACACCACAGCGGGTTGTTGCGAATCCTTGAGCGCGTCCATGCCCGCCTTGAGCTGACGAAGACGCTCGATGGGGTCCGCCACGCCCACAGGAAGCTCCAGGAACACGAGCGAGAAAGCGTTGCCCATCTCGTGGGCTCGCTCCATCGGCCGGACGTTGACCGGTACCACGACCCGAAAATCCACTCCGCCGATCCGCTCCCCTTGTGAGATCAGGTAGCGCCGGATGGCACCCGTCGCCGCCGCCAGGAGAACGTCGTTCACCTTCGAGCCGGTCGCGTGGCCGATCTTCTTGATCAGATCGAGGTCGATGGCGCGGGTCCAGGCGGCCTGCTTGCGCGGCGATGCGGCGCCCTTGAACACCGTTTCGGAGTCCCGGGACATGGCAAGCAGCCCCCCCAGCGAGCCGATCCCGCCGCCAATCACCTTCAGCCGCTGCGCGAGATGACGCGGGCGCGTCAGCAAGTCGCGAGTCTCGGCTGCGGCCCCCCGGAGTGTCTGCGCGAGTCGCTGCCGTGCCGGTCGCTTCGGGCGGCGCTTCGGCGCGAGGGCACCGCCGGGCAGCTTCTCCGGGTCAAACCGCTCGTCGCACATGGAGAGCAAGACATGCATCAGGCCGATCCCGTCGCCGATGACGTGGTGGAGCCGCGCGACGAACGCGGTGGCGATCTCGTCGTCCACGTCCTGCACGAGATGGAACGTCCACGGCGAGTGCTCAAACGAGAGTGGCTCGCTCATGAGGTCGCTCACGAGTCGCTCCAGCCCCTTCTTTCCTCCGGGTGCGGGAATCTCCGTCGGGATGAGATGATTCCAGATGTCCACGTGGGGAGACGGGACCCAGCGGGCGTTGCGCGACTCGTGGTTCTCCACCCGCATCCGAAACCGGTCGAACGGCAGCAGGCGCTCTTCGAGTAGTGCCGCGAGGTCCTCCGCCTCGACGCGCGTCCCAAAGGACATCACGCCGGTGATGGTCATCGGGTTGGTCGGCTCCTCCATGCGGAGCCACGCCGCATCGGCGGCGCGAACGGGAACGGGCTTGAGCGGAGGCAGCGACACAGCAGGGCGGATCGGGAGACGGGATGGTACCACGCGAGGGCCTCCGGGATTGCGCCATCGGCGGTTTCCGGGTATCGTAGGCCCGGCAGCGCTTCCAGTCCACTCCCCCCCGTTCCCCCTCATGACCCGTTTCGTTTCCTCCCTTTTCCTCGCAGCGCTCGTCGCCTCCGCCTCGGTGTCGGCCCAGACCTGCACCGACGGCGTTCAGAGCAGCGGCGCCCTGTACGAATACTGCGTCCCGCCCGGACCCACCCCCTCGGTGCTGGTCCTCTACGCGCACGGCTACATCTTCCCGCAGCAGCCGCTCACGCTGCCCTCCGCCTCAGGCGATGGAGCGGGGGTGCTCGGCCTTGCTCTCAGCAACGGATTCGCCTACGGCGCCAGCAGCTACTACGCCAACGGTCTCGTCTTGCCGGATCTGGCCGTGGACGACCTCCGCGAGGTCGTGGATCTCTACACCGCGCAGTACGGCGCTCCCGAGCGCGTGTACCTCGTCGGGTTCTCCAACGGCGCGTTGATCTCGACCGTCGCGCTGGAGAACTATCCGGATGAACTGGACGGCGCGCTGGCCTCGTGCGGACCGCTCGACAGCTACCCCAACAACGTCGACTACTTCGGCGACGTGTTCGTCGTCTTCGACGCCATCTTCCCGGACGCTCTGGACTCGCTCTTCGGCGTCGAGGCGGGAACGCCGGGTGCCATCACGTCGGAGTTCTTCAACGCGCTCGTGGCGGCCGCGGCGGCAGCAGAGGTCACCCCGGTGCAGTTCATCGCGGGCTATCTCCAGGGCGTGCTCGCCGATCCGGCCAACGCGGCCTCCACGGGCCAGGTCCTCGGCATCCTCGCCGCGACGCCCGGTATCCAGGCAGCCTTCAACGACCCCACCGAGGGGGTGACGACGATCATCTCCGCGATGCTCTTCAACGTCTTCGCGGGCAACCAGGCCGCGGACGTGCTCGGTGGCAATCCCTACGGCAACATGGATCGCCTGTACGCGAGCCCGTTCGGACCGGATTTCGATGCGGCCTTCAACGCCACCGTCCCGCGCTACATGGCGGACGCGGACGCCCGCGCGGACCTCGAGGACGAGTTCGAGACCGTGGGTGAGCTTCGCGATCCCGTCATCGCGCTGCACACCACACGGGACGGCGTCGTTCCGTACTGGCAGAGCGTGATCTACAACAACCGCGTCAAGAACACCCTCGCGTTCGACCTGCGGCCCATCGAGCGGTACGGCCACTGCGCGTTCGCGCCAGAGGAGATCGGCGCGGCCTTCGCGGACCTGCTCGGCTCCCGGGCGCCCGGCTGCGACTACGTCTTCGAAGCCGACGCGGTCGGTGGGACCTCAGTCGGGTCTGGCGGCGGACGGCTCTCGTTTGCCTTCGGCCTGGACAACACCGCCAACGATGAGGACGCCACCATCGACGTGTGGATCAGCGTGCGCGATGCGGACGGCAACGTGATTCGCGTCCGGGCCCTGCGTCAGGTCACCGTCGGCGCCGGTCGGGTGATGGCGATGCGCCTCGGCCAGCGCGTCCCGGCGTCCCTGCCCGATGGGACGTACACGTACAGCATCGTCGCGGGCACGTTCGACGCCGAGAACCCGGCCGCCTCGGTGCCGTGTGGCTTCGAGACGTTCGTGGTCACGAAGGGCGACGCGAACGCGCTGAAGGCGAGTGCCCCCGTGGCGCTCGGCACGATGGAGTCCGGCCAGTGGGCGGAACTCGACGTGGAGGGCGACCTCGCGCCCGCCGCCACCGAGGCGGGAACGGTCCGCGTCGCGCCCAACCCGACGACCGGCGCCGTGGCCTTCTCCTTCGCGCTGGAGGCACCCGCTGAGATCTCGCTGCGTGTCTTCGACCTCCGGGGCCGCGAGGTCGCGACGGTCGCCGAGGGCACGCTCTCCGACGGGCCGCACGCCCTCGGGCTGGTGCGCGACCTGACACCGGGCGTGTACGTCTGGCGCCTCGCCATCGGTGGGGAGGTGCAGACAGGCCGGATCACGGTCGTTCGCTAGCCGCGGTCTCCCGCCTCGGTACGGCCAACGCGCCCCTCGCCGGAATCCCCGGCGGGGGGCGCACTTCGTTCAGACCTCGGCGCCCGCGAGTTGGCCGCAGGCCGCGTCGATGTCCTGGCCCCGGCTGCGGCGGACGGTCACGCGCACGTCCTCGCGCACGAGGGCGCGGATGAAGCGCTCCAACTCCGCCTCGGGCGGCGAGGTGAAGCCGGTGCCCTCCACGGGGTTGTAGACGATCAGGTTGACCTTCGACGGCGCCCACCGGGTCACCGAGGCGAGATGGGCCGCGTCTGCGTTGGAGTCGTTGACGCCCGCGAAGACGCAGTACTCGTAGGTGACGGGTTGACCCGTTATTGCAACGTAGTGTTGAACCGCATCGCGTAGGGCCGAGAGGTCCGTCTTCTCCGACCGGTTGACGGGCATGATCGCGCTCCGTTGGGCATCGGTCGGGGCGTGGAGGCTGATCGCGAGACGGAAGGGGAGGGCCCGCCCGGCGGCCTGGTCATCTGCGAGTTGCCGGATGCGTCGCGCGAGTCCAACGGTGGAGACCGTCACGCGCTTCGGCGAGAGACCCAGCCCCTCGGAGATGAGCCCGACACTCTTCGCGACGGCGGGGTAGTTCTGGAGCGGCTCGCCCATGCCCATGTAGACCACGTTCGAGAGGCCGCGACCGTACTCGGTGTGCGCGATGGCATCGAGGTGGTGGGCTTGGGCGGCGATCTGGCCCGCGCTCAGGTTTTCCTGGAACCCGAGGAGGCCCGTCGCGCAGAACGTGCAGCCCATCGCGCAGCCGACCTGCGAGGAGACGCACGCGGTCATCCGGCGCGGTCGCCCGTCCTCGTGAAAGTCGGGGATCAGCACGGCCTCCACGGCCCGGCCGGACGGCAACTGAAGCAGTGTTTTGATGGTGCCGTCAGTGGCTCGTTGCCGCCGCGTTTCCTCCAGCGTCCCGATCTGCGCCTCGGCCGCGAGTCTCGCGCGGAGCGGCTTCGGCAGGTTGGTCATGGCGTCGAACGACCGGGCGCCTTTCTCGTGGACCCACTCGAAGAGTTGCCGCCCCCGGTACGCGGGCTCCCCGATCTCGCGCATGAGGGCGGTCATCTCGGCTTCATTGAGCGCGAGGAGGTCGGGAGGGGAGGCGACGGTGGGCATGCTCCAAGAACGGGATCCCGAGCCGGACCCGCACGAATGGGGGCCGAAGCGGCGGTGAAGCCTCGGGGTGTCCCGCCTCGGCACCGAGGCGGAAGAAGTCGCCTACCAGCCGGTCCGCCGGTCCTCACGAGGAGCGGTCTGCGCCTCCCGGGCCACGTGCCGGGGCGTCGGACGAGAGCGGACGCGGCCTTCGTTGGGCACCGCCTCGCGGACGACCCACGGCGGACGCCGCTCCGGTGCCACCACCCGAGTCACACCCCCTCCCGAAGCAGACACCGAGGCGGACGAGTCGCGCGCCATCTGGCGAGCTTCGGCGCGGGGAATCGGCCGTGTCCGGTACGTCCCGGAGGCCACGAGGGGCTGGGCTGCGCCGCCCTCCACGAGGCCGAGCGTGGTCCCGGGGAAGTAGTGCGCAAGGATCGCCTCCACGGTGTGCCCGGCCCGTGCCCGGCCGTGCGCCCCGTACTGGCTCATCCCCACGCCATGCCCGAAGCCGCCGCCCTCGAACACGTAGCGGTCGCCCGAGCGGCGCACCTCCAGGTTCGTGCTCAACAGCGTCCGCCCGCCGAGGGACCGGTTGATCGCGCGGCGAAACTGCGGCCCCGTGATCGTCCGGCCGGAGGGTTCCAGCCGCACGCGCCGGAGATGCCCGCTGGCGGAGCGCTCGGCGTACACCCGATCCACGCGACCGTAGCTGGAGAGCGCTCGGTGAACGCGCGAGGCGTCGGCTGTGATCGTCCAGCGGTGCTGGGGAGACTCCGCGTCGAAGGGGTCGGGGAGGGCGCGGAGGTAGGCGCGGGGGCTGCCCTGCCACACGTCCTCGTTGGCGGCGCTGTGGCCGCCGTTGGACGAACTGTACACCGTCTCGGCGAGACCCGAGCCGTAGCGAAGAACGAGACCGGCGGTCTGCATCGCGGCCTCGCGCGAAGTGGCCGTGACGGTGCCTTCGCCCTTGTAGACCTGCGAGCGCTGCGTGTCGTCTACGTCCCACTCCGCGTGCGCGCCTCGGTGGCGGAGGGCGTAGGTCCGCGCGAGGATGGTCTGCGCCTTCACGCCCTCGATCTCGCGGAACGGATACTCGCTCGCCACCACACTCGCGACGTACGGCTCCACGTCCACCCGGTTCACGAGGCGAAGACCCCGCGACGACCGGGCAACCTCGATCCCGCCTCGGTACGAGCGCTCGTACCGCCCGGCGCGGAGGCGCATCACGCCCTCGGAGCGCACCTCCACTCGGGAGCCGGTCCGTTGAACGCCGTCGGTTGAGACGCGAACCTCGTCTGCGTCGCGCTCCATGCGGACCGTCTCGCCGGGGAGAAGTGTCGCGATGGACGTGCCGTCCACCGAGACGGAGAGTGGGGCGTCTTGTGCGGTGAACCGGGCCGTGGAGCCGCTACGGCCTTCGAAGAGGCGGACGCGGATCTCTTGCGCCTGGACCGAGGCGGCGCCCGAGAGCAGAAGGAGGGCGATAACGAAGCGCGACATGGACCCGAGGGAGAGTCGTGGGTGTCGTCCCGCGCGCGAGGCGCGATGAGTAGTGGCCCGGATCCGTCTCGTCTTCGAGACGATCAGCGGGAGTATACCGAGGGGTCCGGGTGGCGCCAACTCACGGCGACGCCCGCCTCGGTGCCTCTGTGCCGCCACCGAGGCGGGGGGAGTCACGCGGATTCAGGGCTCTGATGTCTGCCTACCGTTCGGTCTCCGTGTGTGGCAGAGACCACAGACGACGGACGACAGACCACCGTCGTCTGTGGTCCGTCGTCCTTTGGAGCACATCCAGACGTCCGGGCACAGAATCCGCGTCGCACCCTCTGCCCTTCGGGCACCCCCCTCAAGGGCTTGTATAGACCGGGGACATGGTGTACACCCGTGCGAGGACATGGCTTACACCTCAGCTCGCAGGCTACGGCGGATCTCGC